>CAZGKN010000157.1:4687-5199 GCA_964525915.1 uncultured Saprospiraceae bacterium
GTTGAAGTGGTCGCCATCCGGTACCGTGAGCTGCGATACCTGTTTTGATACCAACATAAAAGTAAATGTCAATACGACCATCACACTGACACTGACCCACAGCAATGGCTGTACTTACATCAGGAGATTTGACGTAATCGCCGAAAAAGAAAAGCTGAATATCGCTGTACCAAACATCATCCACACTCAGTCCGCAAGCATCAACAATACATGGACAGTGACAATAGTCGAAGGCTACCGGATATTAGATGCCCGAGTCTATGACAGATGGGGCAATCTCGTGTATATAAGTGACAATAACACGATAAGCTGGGATGGCAGACTCAAAGGCAGCTATGTCGTACCGGGAGTATATGCGTACTACATCCGCCTGCTAAGTCCTGACAACAAAACAGAGATACTGAAAGGTGATGTGACGGTCATTTGAGATTGATGAGTTGGTGAAATTGAGGATTTGCTAAGGTTGGTTGTGATATGTATAGCCAATTCCCGATTTTTCGGAAAGAAAATTA
>CAZGKN010000158.1:0-5176 GCA_964525915.1 uncultured Saprospiraceae bacterium
ATTAATACCTAAAAAGTATCTGGCAATGCATCACCTGAGCCTGAACCTGACTTCCTGGCTGAATATAGGTCTCTTCGAATCAGTAATCTTCAGTCGGGAGAATCAATTCGAGTTTCAGTATCTGAATCCGGTGATCTTTTACCGCTCTGTCGAACACCTACTCGGCAGTCCGGACAATGCCAGTCTGGGTATTGATTTTAAAGCGGATATTGCCCATACCGCACAGATCTATGGCCAATGGTTTCTGGATGAATTGAAAATCAAGGATTTAATTAAAAATACGGGTTGGTGGGGCAACAAGAATGGTTTTCAGTTGGGCTTTAAATACTTTGATGTCGCCGGAATCGATCATCTGGACCTACAGTGCGAGATCAATCGGGTCCGCCCATATACCTACACGCACAACACACTGGAGACAAATTATAGCCATTATGGTCAAGCCCTTGCTGACCCACTGGAAGCCAACTTCACTGAATATCTGGCCAGAGTGAGTTGGAGGCCACTGTCCCGTTTATTTGTTTCTTCACAGTTTATGTTTGCCCGCAAAGGCGAAAATCTCAGCGATACAATGAACTATGGCGGCAATATTTTCCTGCCTTATCAGTCCCGCACCGGCGATTATGGGGTCAGACAACTTCAGGGGATTCTGAGTCAGCGGACAATGCTGGGGATCAATGTTTCGTATATGTGGTATCACAACATGTATGTGGATCTGTCATTGCTGTTGCGCAATTATAGTACAAAGGAAAATGTTATCCCTGCCCGGAATGAGCGGATATTCAGTCTGGGGCTCAGAATTAATTTTGACAGGCCTAACTTGTTTCTTTAGTACACCTTATACTATTTTTTATTCCATTCAAAATACATTAGCTCTTCTGTGCCATCGGGAAGTGTGATCATTTTTTCAAAAACAAGACCCAGTTTCTCAAGGATCCGGACTGAGGGTTTATTTTCCGGAATGGTAATCCCAGATATCGCACAGAGTCCTTTCACAGCGATAGCCCAATTCATCAATGCCTGTGCCGCTTCGAACGCATATCCATGGCCTTCAAATTCGGGGAGCAAGGCATAGCCTATATCCACTATCTCCAGTCCGGGCCTGTGATAGAGTCCACAGACTCCTATCTCTTCACCGCTTGCGCTCAGGCTGATTACATTATTACCATAGCCATATTTCTCATATTGTGGCAACATCTTTGTCCGGATGGTTTCTTCCGCATCGATTATCGTGTGGATGTTTCGATCTCCAATATTTTTTATCCACTTTGGCATATTATAAATGCGTAATAAAAAGGCTGCATCTGACAGTTCTACTTGCCGGATACTCAGTCTTTCTGATCGTATGATTGGTTTTTCTTCCATTCGTTAATTTTTTCGTTCCCAATAGTTTTGACTATCAATCTCGTCCAGTATTGCTAAATAAGTCTGATATCTGTATGGACTGACCGTGCCCGCTTCCACTGCAGCAATGACTTCACATCCGGGTTCTGAAGTATGGGTACAGGAGCCTCCAAACCTGCATTGTCCGGATAATGTGAAAAACTCCCTGAAGTTGTGTGCTACATCCATCTTCTCCAGATTATTATAGGAGAGGGTTTTAATTCCCGGTGTATCAATAATATATCCCTGTGCATCGATGGCAAACATTTGTGCAAATGTAGTGGTGTGTGTACCTTTTCCCGTGTGACTGGAAATATCACCCGTCCGCAGATCCAGATGTGGAAACAATGCAGAGATTAATGTCGATTTTCCTACACCGGATTGGCCGCCGATGAGTGTAATCTTCCCTGAAAGTAATGCTGATATTTCTGTCATTCCATTGCCTTTCTCGGCAGAAACAGCCATGACCGGATATCCTATATCTGTATAAATCTCTTCGAAATATTGATATTTCTCCCAGGCTTCATCATCATAGATATCCACCTTATTAAATACAATAATTGCAGGAATATCCTGTGGTTCTGTCATCAACAAATACCTGTCAATAAATCCCGGTTTTAATTCCGGACTTTTTGCCGTCACCAGGACAATGGCCTGATCTATATTTGCTGCGATCAGATGCATCTGATGTTTCTGCCGCGGGCTTTGTCTTACTACATAATTTTTTCTATCCAATACTTCGGTGATGATGGCTTGATCCGATGTGCCTGGTTCAGGTTCTATCAGAACCCTGTCACCTACTCCAACCGGATTGGTAAAGGTCTTGTCTGCCAATCTGAGTTTACCGACTATCCGGCTGCGATACAGTCTGTCATCACAGTGCACTTCATACCAACTGCCTGTAGATTTTATTACTATACCTTCCAAAATGTCAGGCGATAGTCGGTTGAACCTGATGAATGGCCGCAGCAATGTCTCTAACCAGCAATGGATCCGTCTCCAGGATGTTACCCACGACGATCAGATCGGCTCCGGCCCGGGCCAATTTAGCTGCCTGATCTGCTGTACGAATTCCTCCACCGGTGAGTATCGGGATATTGGTATATTTTCTAACTTCAGATACCATTTGCTCTGTGATGCACCGCTGTGCGCCACTTCCTGCATCCATGAATATGAGCTTCATGCCCAGCATTTCACCAGCCATTGCTGTACAGGCTGCGATGTCGGGTTTATCTGCCGGTATAGGTAATGTATTACTGATATAACTGACTGTCGTCGGGCGACCACCATCTATCAACATATATCCGGTGGACAGAATCTCCAGGCCACTCTTCTTTAGATTGGGCGCAGCTATGACGTGATTACCGATGAGTAATTCAGGATTGCGGCCGGATATCAAGGAAAGTAACAGAATAGCATCGGCTTCACTACTGATCTGATGAATGCTTCCCGGAAACAAGATCACCGGTGTATTGCACATCGATTTGATCGCTAGAATACATTCTTCCAGTTGATTACTGACCAAAAGGCTCCCGCCAATAAAGAAAAAATCAACCTTTGCTTCCAGTGCATTAATAATCATCTGCTTCGAAGCTGCCGGGTCAAACTTATCCGGATCGATTAATACAGCAAATAACTTACGGTGCTCCGCCCGGGCACTTACAATCTTATCATATATTTGTGTCTGACTCAAAGGAATTTTAATAATTTCTCCAAAAATAATAACTTTTAATCAGGAAAAGAACCCGCCATTGAACGATTAATTAAATCTATATGTCCCGTGATGATGAATTCATAATTAATTCTCCGCAGAATAAATTATTCAAAGAGCTGAAGAAAATGAGTACCAGCAATCATTTCCGTCGAAAATGTGGTCTGTTTCTGGTCGAAGGTTTGAAAGAAAATACCCTGGCTATGAACGCCGGTTTTATTCCTGAAAAATTATTCCGCAGCGCGGGTAAATCAATAAATATCGATTCAAAGCACAAATGTGACCTGATTACACTTAATGATACACTCTTTGATGAACTTACATACAGGCCTCAAAGTGTTTTACTTGGCCTGTACAAAGAGAAAGAACTAAAGCTCGATGAAATTCAATTGGCTGGGCCGGCACTAATCATTATCGCAGAGGCTATCGAAAAGCCGGGCAATCTCGGTGCTATCCTGCGTACCGCTGATGCAGTAAGGGCAGATGCACTTATTGTGGCTGATCCGCGTACGGATTTTTTCAACCCGAATGTCATTCGCAGTTCAGTGGGTACACTTTTTACCGTACCAACAGTGAGCTCCTCGAAAGAAGCTATCCTGGATTGGTGCAGACAAAATAAACTAAAGGTCTATGCTGCTGCGTTGGAAGAGGCTGTGGAATATACTTCAGTGGATATGAGATCTTCCTGTGCGCTCGTTTTTGGCACTGAAGATAATGGCCTGAGTACATTTTGGCTGGAAAATGTCGATAACGTCATCAGGATTCCGATGTTGGGTGTCAATGATTCGTTGAATGTATCCAACAGTGTCGCTGTCATCGCTTATGAGGCAATACGACAGCGACGCTGATCAGATATATACTACGGTATTGGTCTTATTGAATCACTACTCGTCTGACGCTGGTCTTATTCTGAGAGCTTACCCTGAGAATATACACGCCTTTGGGTACTTCCTGTAAATTCAATGTGATCAATGATCCGTCGAAGTGCTTATTCAGGATTTGATTTCCGGCCAGATCATCCATCTCTACTCTGATATCCCGGCTGTAATCCACCACCAGATTCAATCTGCCGCTGGTTGGATTGGGATATACGGTAAGGTTAGTCAATTCAGTCTTATGGGTACTATTCGTAGGAACACATTCTATCTCTGCACGCCATCCTTTACCCGGGTTTTCACCATCTGCCTGGAAGATAAAGGTAAGTGCGCCCTGCGGATTGCTTGATGTGGTCACGGGTGGCCTGTTCGTGCCACAATAAACACCCAATGATGGGGCGAATTCATCGCCATTCAGTATCTCCAGATTGTCTTTCACACAACCAATCGAACTCTCTAATGAGAATTCGCTGAATTTGATTTTCAGTTGCGAATTAGGTTCTGCTGGATATAGGGTCTGGATGTACAATGAATTATTCGCATAATAGCCTTCACCGCCCGGGTCGAGATATACATATCCACAGTCAGTGATCTGCTGCTCATCACTCATATTAATCAGCTTACCTGTGGTGAAGCCTCGTTCAAATTTCTGCGTATTGATAGAATCTACGATCGTAAACTCCAGAGTAAATGGTTGGAATGCAGCCATCTCTGCTGCGATCTTTACTCTGACCGGGATATCTATACTGTCTTTTCCAGCCACTGTCGGAAGAACAAACTTATTGTCCAGTACCTGAATGTACTGTCCGTTACTTCCTTTTGGGCGAATATTTACCCATACAGAATCCGAAGGAGCAGTAGCGAGATTTGCGATTCTGATATTCACATTAAACTGCTCTCCACCGGTGAGGAATCCATCCTGGTTATCATCATTGTCCCATCCCAGATATGTTGTCCGCACATAGGGAGCATAATCTCCCAGCCCCAGAATATAGGTCATCACAGGATTTGTTCGCGAAATATTCCAGATATATAATTGACTGGGTTTTTTGTAAAAATTAGAACTGGGTGTAGTAAAGGGCATAAACTGATCGACATAATTCTCTCTGAAACAAGCATGGCTGTGATCTTCGATATTATTATTGGCATGAACCAGATAAATCTCATGATCAAATGTCTGATTGTCTCGCAGTTCATTGACATGCCAGAT
>CAZGKN010000159.1:0-5037 GCA_964525915.1 uncultured Saprospiraceae bacterium
GTCCATGCGGTAATCGCCGGCAATGGACGGATCTGCACATTGACTGAATAGCTCGATGTACATCCACCATACAGTCCCGTAATCACTACAGTATAAATGCCGCTATGAGATGCATTTACATTGGCTCTGGTCGGATTCTGCGATGTTGAAGTAAAGCCACCCGGACCAGTCCACGCATAAGTACCCCCACCTGTCGCATGCAACTGAAGCGTACTGCCGGTACATGATGTAGATGCATCGTACCAGGCATTTCCTACCGGTGTTTCATTCACTTTCAATGTCACCGACTTCGTCGCTGTACATCCGGCAGCATTGGTCACCGTCACTGTATAAGTACCGGAATGATATAATTTAGCATTCGGTATCTGTGGATTCTGTTGTGTAGAAGTATAACCTGCAGGCCCTGACCACGCATAAGTAGTACCTCCACTGGAACTCAATTGGATCAGATCTCCTGTACAGGCTGGGTTTGGTGACACATTGGCTGTGGCATTAGGTGCACTGGTAACACTTACATTTACACTCGCTGTAGATGTACAGCCAGCGCTGCTGGTCACTGTCACGGTATAAACACCGGCCATATTGAGCTCCATGTGGCGACCAAAGCTGGCACCTTCGATGTTGAAACCATTCGGCCCACTCCATTTATAACCCACACCGCCGGTTGCTGTAAACCAGGTCAATTGACCCTGACATGCCGGGTTTGGTGTAGCTGATGCCGTAGCATGTGGCTTACTATTCACTACGACATTAACAGTTGCTGTAGAAGTACAGCCATTAGAATTAGTCACAGTTACTGTATAGTTACCTGCACCTGTAGTGGAAATATTGTTGATCGTAGGATTCTGCTGGTTTGAACTAAAATTATTAGGTCCACTCCAGTTATATGAAGTACCTCCACTTGATGTGAGATAAAGTGTTTCCCCTTCACATATCGGATCAGGGCTATAAGAAGCAGCAGCGACAGGTGACGGGAATACTGTGACATTCAATGTTGCAGTATCTGTACATCCCAGTGCATTTGTCACCATCACTTGATAAGTTCCTGAGCCTGATAAAGTAATGTTACTGATCGAAGGATTTTGTTGGGTCGAAGTAAAACCATTCGGCCCACTCCAGTTATAAGTAATACCACCACTTGCTGTCAGAAATAGTGTTTTACCTGCACATACCGGGTTTGGATTAGCTGCAGCATTTGCAAATGGCAACCCATCAACTTCAACATTAAACGAACAGGATGCAGTATTTCCAAACACATCCTCTACAGTAAAGCTATTCACTGTGGTACCTATAGGGAAATTGCTTCCCGATGGCAAACCTGAGGTCTGAGTGATAATCGGCTGCGGTACTTCAGTACCTTCTACTTGAACATCATCCACCCAGACACCTGTACCTGCTACAAATTCATCAGATGATATCCGCCATCTGAATCGGACAGACTGTCCGCTAAATGCCGGATTCAGATCTATCACCACATTTTGAAAACCAAGATTAGTACCTGACCATGCTTGCCTTCCGGCTAATGGATTGCCGGATCCATTGACAAGTGTACGATTATATGGATAACTCATAAAACTACCTCCACCCGACAATATATCACTCCAAGGCCCCCCGTTTTCAGAATATTCCAATACTACGCCATCAAAATCACTTTCAGTATTATAATACAAATTGAAAGATAGTACTGCAGTTCCATTCTCAATCTCATAAATCGGAGAAGTGAGCGATGACAGACTAACTGAGTTCATATTTTGAGCAAATGCTGAATTAGGAGTAGAAGCAGATTGACTGGAAGCAGTAAGCCAGTTATTAGGGTCACCCTGATCAGTAGTTGTACTCCAGTCACTCGGAAATAATGGAGCCACTATTGTATCAAAATTCTCAATGCTTTCATAAGAACAAGTAGTAGTAACTATTGGTAAGTCGAAATTTACTATTGCCATACAATCCCCTTGTGGTACCGAAACTTGTATATCTGAAGGACAATTCAGCGTTAATGGTTCTGTAACTTCTATATCATCACTGGATGATGATGCAGGCGCACATGATGATGCAGGGACAGCATAAGTAATGGTATGAATACCTACACCGGCTGCTACAGGGTCAAATGAGTAGGTAGTACCATTACCATCATCAGTAACCCCGGGTCCACTATAAACACCGCCTATAGGAGTACCGCCACCCAATCCATTCAATATAGGATGGCTAAGACACACATCATTGGGGGCAACAAATGCTGCAGTATCAGAAGGAACATCAAAGGCTTGAGTACCATCAGATCTACTGAAACTTGATCCTTGATTGGCACTGTACCCCAGGCCTCTTTTTGCAAAAGCCTCCCAGATCAGACATTGATGTGCACCACCATAGAGTTCCCGATCAGCTAATAATATGGCATCTCTGCCATCAACAAAACCTGGACTACAAGGCTGGAGTCTCAGGCCTTCAACTACCAGGCTAAGCGCAATATTATTTCCGGAAGCACCATTATAGATATCCGGATCAAAACCATAATCATCAATTAATGCCCAAGTCATTTCCCACAACATAGCACACCAAACGCTACCAACTCCATGCGGAACTGCCTCAGTCTTGATATTGTCATAAGTGTGGGGGTTGATATTCATATCCGTAGAATATGGGTATGTCCTGATTCCATCACCGTTTGGCCCTTGTCCAAACAAATAAGTACCTACGCCTCTTGAATCAGTTCCCTGGTCTGATGCTTTCATAGTTAGCATCAAACCAAAATAATCGCTCCAGCCTTCTCCCATCTGTTCTGCATTGTTTAGACAACCTGTATTTGACGGCCCACCGGTCAGGCGATTTGATATACCATGTCCATACTCATGCGCTATTACCAGATTATCAAAATCCCCATCTTTATTTCCGCAGATATACATTTGCATCCTTGGTTTCATTCCATCCGGTGGAGTAGCAAAATTAGCGTTACATGTACCACTTCCATCCTGAGCTTCAGCCTGCACATAATCTGATCCAAGTCCACTATTACCATAATTATTCTCCTGGAAATTTCCACTGGGTTCGTCAAAACCATACTCATAAAACACATCGTGGATGATATTACTCCAGTAGAAAAGATTGGTAATCGCAGCTGATTCTGATTGATTGCCGTTTGAATAAACGGAATCAAACGGGAAATCAAAAATTAAATTACTTCCTCCATCCGGCTGAAAGCCTGAATGATCCCCATCTTCATATGCGTTCACGTTATTTCCTCTTGTAGTCTGATACTCAGGACCAGAGATGCCATCAGTATCATGCCAACCAAAAGGTGAAGCATTCAGATCTACTATATCATCTGCATTAAGTAATGTCCGATCACCATAATATGGACTTTCCAATGGCATGGCAAGAACTCTGTAATTTCCTAATAAATTCGGGGGATTAAAATGCGTATTTTGCAAACTTGTCTTTATGGATTCCGGTTTATTCTGCTGTTCTGAATCGTGATGGTGATCAGCGCCAAAACCACAAGAGCTAACCCAATTAATCTTGTCAATTATTTTACCCGTAAGTGCGCTCACTCTGACATTGTACCATTCGGTTTGATTAATTGATTCGATGGATAAATCCCATACCAGCTCAAGCGAGCCATCTTCTTTCAGATAATACATCAACCTTACCGGAATATTACTTAGTGAAATACCACCATCACTGAGGACTGTTTTACGGTCAGTTGTATTTTCCATTGAGACAACTTGCAACTTTTTTGAAATCTTGTAGCCTAGTTGCTGTGCTGCTGTCATCACCGCTTGTGCCGGATCAATTTTTGGTGTAGCCGGGGATTTACTTCCACGTTTGGAAACGCTGTTTACAAACTTGTTTGATACAGATAAAACCTTACCATCTGGTTGAATATGCACAGACGATTCTGTACCTAAAATATTTAGTCCTGAAAGCGTCTGCCGCAAATAAACGTGTTCAACCCCACTTTTTTTACTTATATAATAATCAGTCAACGCATAATTTATGTCATTAGCTGTCAACACAATTTCCTGCTTAGATTGAAGCAGGGCGCTCCGCAATATGCTATCTGATGGTTTTTTAGTCGTCTGTCCATTCAGAATAGTTACTGTAATTATTACAGAAATGCAGAATAAAAATAATTTTTGGAATAGTTTGGTCATTTTTTGTTTAGTACGTTTGATTAATTAAAAGAATTGAACAAGCCAAATATAAAAATTAAATTCAGAGAATTAATGCGATATTTTTATGATGAAAAGAAGCATATCGAAACGAAATTCATAAATAATGTCTTTCCTCAATTAATATCACAACGTCCATTTGGACTTTATGAACCAGGACCAGTATTATGTTTATAAAATATTAGCCTGAATTAAACTCTCATCCGAGTAACAAAAAAAGGCAGACATCGCTGCCTGCCCTTTTCTATTCTATTAATGACGATTAATTGGTCTTCACAAACTTGCTGATATAGCTTTCAGTCTTACCATTGGTTGTGTAATTCCACTGTATGAAATACGTACCTGTTATCAACTCATGTACATTAATCTCCTGACCACTGTGTGTCTGTCCGGATCCTGCTACTTTACCATCCATTCCTAAGATAGTGTAGTTCATCAGGCCATTGAAATCTGAATCTATCTTCAATATCTGACTGGTAGGATTCGGGAATACCTGTACATACTTACCTTGACGTGTCTCTAACTGAGGCTCTCCATCGGCATTATTTCCTTTCACCTGGATAAGTATGATTTCGGTATCCTGACAACCCGCCGTGGTAGATACAACGCAAGAGTATAGTCCTGCATTTACCAGCGTAAATTTATAGATGATCGGATTCTGTTGGTATGAATAGAAACCGTTTGGTCCGGTCCATTGATAAAAAGTTCCGCCCGATGCTGTCAAATACAACGTACCACCATAAGGAACCGGATTCGGTGTGGCATTCACTATCGCATTCACCGTCTGTACATCAATATATACCGATGCCGTGGCTGTACATCCATATTCATTCGTTCCTGTCACTGTATATATTCCGTCCATATAGGC
>CAZGKN010000160.1:0-1396 GCA_964525915.1 uncultured Saprospiraceae bacterium
AGATATTATCTCGCAAAAAGAGGCTTTAACTGAAGCGGAGCTATTGGTTCATACATCCTTAACACCAGGTGCAAAAGATACCGCGATGCAGATTCTGAACACCCAGATAGCAGTTTTAGATTCAATGTTGAACGAAAGTCAGGCTTTGGCGGATGATATGCAGCTGGCTTTTTCAACTGCACAGGCTGAAATGCAAAGTATCAGAGAGTCATTGAGCAATATGAATCAGATAGAACAAAACTATTCGATAGTATATGGTATTGTGATAGATCATTTGAACGATACGGAATTTAGTCTGTCGCAAAATGAAACAGACAGTTTGTACTATGTAGCGGAACAATGCTACGGTACAGGAGGAAGAGCCGTGCTGGATGCCCGGCATTTACTGCGGATATTAGGTTTAGAAGCATCTTATGATGATGATTGCTTTATTGAGCCTCGAGGAGGTGGAAGGCAGTATGATGAGGAACCTTCGACTTCAATTGATATTATCTATACGAATCCTGCTTCAAGGTTGGTAAAATATCAGATAAAAGGAGAGTACACTGATGGAGGAATGGAAATTATTATTATAAACCTAACAGGAAATGTTGTCGGCAGAGAATTGCTCACAAAGAATAAAGGTGAATTCGATATTTCAAGCCTTTCTTCCGGTTTGTATATGCTAGTTTGTCGTGTCGGAAAAGAAATTGCAACGCACAAACTAGTGGTTCAATATTAATTAAGAGTTGTTAAAATTCCTTATTATGAGATTTTGGTTAGGGCTTATCTTGATAGTGTATTGTGTTGTTTCTTCGGTTTATAGTCAGAATTATGACAATGTTTGGGTGTTAGGCCAACGCTCAGCTATTTTACCTCCAGAAAATGATACATCAAAAAATAATTTTTATATTGACTTTAAAAATGACAGCTTTAAATTGGTAAAAAAATATGAATTACAAACAGAAATAATGAATGATGGTACTTCCATTTGTGATTCATTAGGTGATTTGATCATGTTTACCAATGGTTGTGCAATATATGATTCTGAAGGACAAATCATATCAAATGGTGATAGTATCAACTATTTACCAGACGGTGGTAACAATTCTTGGGTATCATTTTGTAGTGAAGGAGAGGGTTACCCACGATACAGGGGTACTCGTTTCATACCTTTTTTCTCTCTGAATAGGATTTTTTTATTGCATACGGCATTTTCAGATGAATTTGAAGTTTCTTATAGATATTTACTATACACAGAAATCGAGTTTAAGAATGGAGTTTGGAAAGTCACGTCCAAGAATAATCTTTTATACGATCAAGCTAAAACAGGAATACGTTATGATATAACCAAGCATGCAAACGGGCGAGATTGGTGGTTAGTGGCACATAAAATGGGAGATAAAGAGTTTTTAGA
>CAZGKN010000160.1:1406-5029 GCA_964525915.1 uncultured Saprospiraceae bacterium
TATTAATTTTCAAAGCAATCAGTCATTTCAGCATCCTGTACCTGAAGATAGTTTGGACCCAACCTTTTCTCCCGATGGAACAAAACTTGTCCAACACAATCTGGTGGGCGATTCTTGGATAATTAATTTTGATAGATGCACAGGAACCTTAAGCGAGCCATATAAGCTTCCCCGTCCAAAAGGGGCATGGTATTGGAGTCAGCTTGCTTTTTCTCCGAATGGGTGCTTTATATATTTCGCGGATAGCTACCATTTGTACCAGATAGATCTTTTAGATACAGATACACTGAGTAACATAGAAACCATTTCGGTTTGGGATGAACTGAGCTGGCCTTGTGATGTAGGTTGTTATACTGATTATAATGTACTTGAGCCTGGCCCTGATGGGAAAATATACGGTGGCGCTATAACAATGTCAAAAGTTGTCCATGTCATAGAGCGCCCGAATGAAAAGGGCAAAGCCTGTATGTTCAGGCCACGCGCTTACAGGACTCCTTTTTATTATCATACTAATATGCCCATCTACCCGTATTACCGCCTGGGGCCGATAGATGGCAGTGCCGCTGATACCTTAGGAATTAACAATGTACCTGTAGCTAAGTTCAGGTATTATCCTGACAGTGTAGATTGGCATAAGGTAGAGTTTGTAGATAATTCCTACTATAATCCTACAGACTGGTACTGGGATTTTGGTGATGGAAGCGGTAACAGCTCAACGGAAGTAAATCCTATATACAGCTATGCAAAAAGTGGTGTGTATGATGTATGCCTGACGGTGAGCAATGTGTATGGCAGCGACACATACTGTAGGTATGTGCGTGTAGGTACTGTGTCCACCACAGAGCCGAATGCAGATCGATATATTAAGCTATATCCGAATCCTGCCACGAACAGCATCAATATAGAGTTGGGTGAAAAGTTGTCCGGTGGTCATGCCTACACGATCCACTGCTACGATCTTCTGGGCAGGCGCTGTTATACGGGTGTGCTACCGGCGTATTCGTACCTGCATACGATAGATGTATCGGCTCTCGCCCCGGGCATGTACTTTATAGAGCTGACAGATGATGCAGGAAATATACGGGTAGAGAAGTTTGTGCGGGAGTGATGAAATCAACAGACCACAATTTTTTTTAGATGATGCTTGCTTTTTGTTAAAATGTTATGTATGTTTGTCAAATAAAGCAGATTAAAAACCAAAAACTCAAAATTGTATGAAAACACAACCAAATTATCAAAAAGAATTTCGTTTTATACGAAATATTATTCTGTTTAACGGGGGGGGGTAGATGATTATTCTTCTCGCCAAAAAATATTTATATTTATTTTTATGGCCATTGCATGTACAGGTATTGTTAGATTAAATTCACTTAATTTTATTGGTGTTGGAGAGAAGTTCTTTACTGCATCTGCACAACATGAACCTTCAACCACTACACAAACCAATGTAGCCTTTGTCTTGAGCGGATGTGCAGATACTAATTATATACAAGTGTCCACTACCAAACTCAGCACACTGCTTCCATCTCTGCCACCTACAGGCCCTGTATATTTGGAGATTACAGGCATATTGACAGTTGATGTCAATTGGAATATACCGACCGGCTCTGATATTTTATTTGGAGAAGCAAGCGGTATTGATGTACAGGCCGGAAATTTTTTGAATGCGACAGGCGTAGATTTCAGAGGCTGTAACGATTTGTGGCGAGGCATCCATATTCAGTCAAATGCTTATGGGAAGTTTTATCAATGCAATTTTTCGGATGCTTTATACGCTATAGATTATAGTAATCTCAGTTATATGGGCATTGCGAACTGTGAGTTTACCAATAATTTTGTAGGAGTACGATGTAACAATAGCAGTGATGGATTGGGGTACATTTATTGGGCAAGTGACGATTTTCAATTTATAAACAATAAATTTGTCGGAGGGTATTTGAAGAACTACAGCGGTTCTGACAGTGACTTTGATATAGGAGGCGGCAAGACGTATGCAGGCTTGCTGCTCAACAAGATCAGTCATTTTGTAGTTGGAGGATTATTTTCGGGTGGAGTTCCTTACCAATACAACAATCAGTTCAAGAACGGTATATTCGGAATATTGAGCAATGAGAGCAGTATAACGGTCACACACAGTAGTTTTGGAAATAATGTAGTAGGCCTACAGGAGATAGCGACAGAGGCTGGTCATTTCATCAAAGTGTTGGGAGGCGGATCGAAGCTGGTAGATTTCAGGACACATGAGTATGCAGCGATCAATGTATCCGGCTTTGACAAGAGTGTATTGCCGGTTGATTTTACGAGTTTTGATGTTTCGTTACAAGGCTCAGATATTAATGTAGAGAATACAAAATTTAATAGTACTACGACAATTACACCTGTAGGAATAAGAATGGAGGGGCTTTATGACAAGGAAATCTATATAAGTCAAAATTCATTTAATGACTATCTGGAAGGTATCATTGCAACCGGAACTGGAGGTCTGGAGCAATATGAGATCGTAAACAATACATATCAATATGTAACTTATTATTCCGGGAATAATGTAAAGAGGTTTTTTCAGTTGTTAAAATCAACACCAAATTATGCTGGAGAAGTCAAATGTACTGGCAATAGCTTAACAGCCGGAGGAAATTTTTATGGTATTGAGCTATATGAGCTAGTAGGAGCAGAGATTCTTAACAATACAATAGAGTGTAGTTTTTTCAATCAAGATGAGCAATTTTATGGTATTAACCTAAGCGGATGTTCATCATCTACAGTGAATGGGAATACGATTGGAGGGCCTGGAAAAAATTATTTGCACAGTATTGCATATAGTTTTGGTAGTTCCAAAGGTAATTTTAACTGTAATTCCTCTAATGGCACTTATGAAGGGATGCGTTTTGACTATGACAGCTACCCGAGCCGAGTGTATTCCAATCATTTTTATGAGCACTTCAATGGTTTTGTGTTAGAATATGACGCAATAATTGGTGAACAGGATAACCACCAAAACCAATGGTACGGTAATCCTTATGATGGTGATGGTGCATTTATAGGGTCAAATTACTTAGATCCAAGTTTTGGAATTAGTATGTCTCAATTTTACATTGCAACGAGTATCCCGATACAGACGAATAAATATTGGCCCAATACTGTTTCAGTTGGAAGCTCACACATCAACAATGGTGTTGGTAGTTGGTTTCAATCAATGGGGACACAAAAGCCTGAATGTGTTTCGGTAGGAGAGAATTTAACAGATACCTTGCATCAATTAAGTTACATCACAGAACAGGACAGAAATATAGCCAAGGGTGACAGCCTTATGAATGATGCTGCAAGCTGGGGATTAAGGTGGGGGCTTTATGATAAGTTGTATAATGCACCATCGTTGATAACCATGGATACCTTGACGAATGCATTTTATGCACACGAGAATTCCGGTAATCTTGGAAAGATTTTTGAGATTAAATATCTAATTGAAAATCTAAAAAATTTACCTGAGTTTACTAATTACAGAAAGCATCACAAAGATATTATTTCGCAAAAAGAGGCTTTAACTGAAGCGGAGCTATTGGTCCATGCATCCTTAACACCAGGTGCAAAAGATACCGCGATGCAGATTCTGAACACTCAGATAG
>CAZGKN010000161.1:0-5028 GCA_964525915.1 uncultured Saprospiraceae bacterium
ATAACCTGGAATCTCTATTGATAAGTAAGATAAATGATATTCATATAGAGAGAAAAGGACCCTGGCTTTACTATGGTATATTACTCAGTTTAGATTCTTCTGCGGATGCTCTTCAGAATGTATTAGACTCTTATTGCAGCAAAGTAGAAAACCTGATCCCGGTTCTTGATTTTGCCATAGAAAAAGGGCAGTTAACTTCCGATTTGGTGTCTGAATTAGATCGGTATATTCTGATTAATTTTAAACACGATCTTACTACAGAGCTGATTGATGCTGTGAGCCGGTATTATATTCATTCCGGACAACTTGCACATTATATCGTACTTTTTAATCAAGTGAAGAAGTCAGGTAAGTGGTCAGAGAATGCCCTATTGCAGAAGATCAATTTTAATAGTGTACTAAAGCATCCACACTGGGTCAAATCCATATTGGATGATTTTACTGTTGCTGATAAAGTGAATTATGAGGAGCTTTATTTGCGCATAATGGCTGCCAGTGGATTGTATGAAGACTTATGGGAGCATATAAAAGAGTTTGCAAATGTTCCTGCACTTAGTAAGTATTACAGCCTGTTGATCAAATTTAGCATATCGATGGATGATGAAATTTTGACAGGAATGATAAGAGATTATCTTGATGTCTATATGGGTGATTTAGCCGGAGAAGTAATCGAGAATCTTCTGAAAGAAATGTTATTTGCCGGTCGGCCTGAGCAGATCAAATTGGTAAGGAAAATCATTGATGAGCATTATTCCGATCGCAAAGCATTAGTAAAACGTATTCAATCCTATTAAGCAGAGATGACACAGATTCAATTTTGGCAAATAGGAAAAGAGACACGTGATTTTACTCATCGCTTGCAGGAATATCAGAAACGGATTAATGTCTATTTTTCATTTAACGTAGTGTATTTGAATCCGGTGAAGAAATCCACCCGCCCGGAAGCGATGAAGAAAACTGAAGCTGATAGTATATTATCCAGAGTAAAAGAGGGCGATTATTTAATCTTGTTAGATGAACAAGGGCAGGTTTTCGATAGTAGAGGTTTTGCTTCATTTATTGAAAAAAAACTTGAATTTCCAGCCAAGAGGCTGATTTTCCTCTGTGGTGGTGCTTATGGCTTTGATGAATCTGTGTATAAAACAGCCAAAGCCCAAATCTGCCTTTCTAAAATGACATTTTCTCACCAACTCATTGGCCTGATCTTTATGGAACAACTATTCAGGGCTTTTTCCATTATTCACAATCATCCTTATCACAACGACTAAAGTTTTATCAATGAGTATAAATTTAATTTTTGTCATTCTGTGTTGTATTATCTCCTATGCTGCATTTCAAAATAGAAAATTAATGAACAGCCTGTTGGATTGGCCTTACAGAGAAAAAAGAAATAATGAATATTACCGGCTTCTTTCCAGTGGATTTATCCATGCTGATTGGATTCACCTGATTGTCAATATGTTTGTGCTCTATCAGTTTGGAGAAATTGTAGAGCGATATTATACAGAATTGTTTGGAGGAAATGGGAGGCTCTATTATTTGTTTTTAATCTTATTGGGAATTATTGTACCCAATTTAATCGGATTTTTCAAGCATCAGGACAATCCTGAATTCAGAGGTCTGGGTGCCTCAGGCGCAGTATCTGCCGTTCTGTTTACCTACGTTCTGTTTGATCCCTGGGCAAAACTTTACCTCTATGGAATCATTCCACTGTATAGTATAGTTGCAGCTATCCTTTACCTGGGGTATAGTTTCTGGGCAGATAAAAATCGGGCGGATAATGTAAATCACATGGCACATATTACCGGTGGTATTTTTGGGATAATTTATACCTTAGCACTGAAACCTGCATTATGGTCTTCCTTCATACATCAGGTTGTAAATTTTCATTTTTAACTCATGGGAATACAAGAACTTTCACAGAAGATTAAGCAAAAGCAGTCGTTCCTTTGTATTGGTCTGGATCCGGTGCCTGAAAAGTTGCCCGGTCATCTAAAGGGGATTGATGGTTTGCATACTTTTTGCACAGAGATAATTTATAAAACAAAGAAATACGCAGCGGCCTACAAGCCAAATCTTGCATTTTTCGAGCAATATGGACCTGCCGGGCTAGAGGTATTGCAATCCGTATTACACGAGATCCCACCGGATTGCTTTACTATCGCAGATGCAAAGCGGGGTGACATAGGTAATACGGCTGCAGCTTATGCCCGGACATTTTTTGAAACCTACGGATTTGATGCGGTCACTGTGTCTCCATATCTCGGACAGGATTCTTTGACCCCGTTTTTTGAATACAACGATAAGGTTACTATAGTCTTAGCAAAAACTTCCAATCGCGGCAGTGCTGATTTTCAGGATAAGAAATTGACATCCAGTGAAGAGCCGTTGTATCTTGAAGTTATCCGGAGATGCATGGAGTGGGGTAGTGCTGAAAATACGATGTTTGTCGTCGGAGCGAATTATGCAGAAGAGTTACAGGAAATCCGATCGGTCGCACCGGATTATTTCTTCCTTATTCCCGGATTCGGCGCACAGGGTGGTACTCTGGCAGGTATTAAACATATACTTAAGCCTGAAATAGCCGGAGTGCTGGCAAACTATTCCCGCCAGATAATCTATAGCTCACCGGATATTGACTTTGCAGATGCGGCTGCAGAACAGAGTAAATTAATCACCATAGAGATGCAGCAATTATTGGCAACTGTATAATCATCATAAATCCATGTGGCAATTAATCCATTCCGGATCAAAGCTGACTTTGTATTTAGCATAGAAATCAATAGCTGATTGATTCCAGTCCAGGACTTGCCACATAATGCCGCTAAATTTTTTTTCTCTGGCAATCCTGATGATCTCATCCATTAACATCGACCCGATACCATGCCTACGCCATTGTTCTGATACGATAATGTCTTCCAGATACAATCGCTGCCCTTTCCAAGTAGAATAACGGATATAATACAGCGCAATACCGACTATTTTTCCATCGACTTCAGCGACCAGACTCCACCATACAGGGTGCTCACCAAAACCACTCTCTACAAAGTGCGGGAAGGTGACTGTAACCTCATGGGCTGCACGTTCATAAGCAGCCAGTTCCTGTATCAGGGTCATCATTGCGGGGCAGTCTTTTTCTTCCGCTACCCGGATTAATATTTTCGAATTATCCATATTCAAATATAGGAAATCAGTTGATTTCAATATTGCTTTTGACTGGCAAGCAGTTTAACTTTTTATTAATTCATATAGTCAGTATGTTTGTGCCTGAATTAGAATAGCGATATTCGGTGATATTGAATACTGTTTTTATACAAAATACATTGATGAAGGCTACGCCTTATATGGGTGTATTGTTTTTATTTTTTAATTTTATAAATTCCGGTATTACTCAAACAAAACAAGACTCTGTCGATATTATCCATTTTGATCAGGCCAAACATGGATTGATTATTAAGGAAGGGGAGAAAAGCACTTTTTGGGGAGAAGTAGAGTTTAGTCATAAAGGTGTTTTTTTCTATGCAGACTCAGTGATCAAAACAAAAAATATGGTCAAGGCTTACGGCAATATCCTCATCCAACAAGGAGATACATTGAGCATTTTTGCTGACTCATTATATTATGACGGGGACAATACGCAATGTGTTTTGTATGGAAATGTCGCATTTACCAAGGGTGATCAAAGATTATATACTGAAGAACTCAGTTATAATACAAAAACCAAAATGGCCAGATATGATAAGGGTGGGGTACTGACAAATGGTGAGACCTGGGTAAAGAGCAATAGTTGTGATTACAATGCCACTACGGAAGATGCACTGGTCGAAGGCAATGTGTATGTGGATGATCCGGAGATGAAAGTCAAAGCAAATAAATTGCACTACAATTTAAAACAGCGGATAGTGAAGTTTCTGAGCCCTACATTAGTAACGCAGAATAATGGAGCAAAACTATATTGTGAAGGTGGATATTATGATATCGGTAAGGAAAAAGGGCGATTTCTGGGTTCTCCCCAATACCAGAAAGGCCAATCAAAGGCGAGGGCAGCCGAGATGAATTATGATGGCCTGAAAGGGATTTATGCGATGAAAGGCAATGCGATCTTTCTTGATTCGCTCAGATATATCAAAGGTCAGTTCATTAAATACACCGAACCACTGGACTACTACGAGATAAATGGCGATGCGTATTACCAGGATAATGAGTATCGTTTTGCCGGACCGGCAATAAAGTTTGACAAAAAAAATAATAAAGTAATCACCGAAGGTCGATCACGGATCATAAATAAAGATTATACGATCGAAGCTGAAAATACGGACTTCGATAATGCTAGTGGATTAGGAACTACATCAGGGAATGTTATCTGGTATAGTCCATCTGACAAGACCACTATATGGGCTGAGGAAGCAAAAATAAATAAGGGACAGAGCAGTGTGCTGGCGTATGGAAACAGGGCGATGGTTTCACTGGTCAGTGATGAGGATACACTTTACCTTTCTGCAGATACACTCCGGTCTTATCTGTTAAAAAAACAGGATTTATTACCATTGGATTCATTGCACTCGGATTCCCTGAGTATAAATAAAGATAGTACAATGGTGGATAAGCAGCAGAAATCCAGCCAAATGGTCAAGCCACAAAAAAAAGGAAAATCAAAAGAAAGCCAACCAAAGAAAAAGATCATTACTGACAAGGATAATAAGGAAAGTAAAATGAAAGGATTCAGCTATTTAAGTAATGTGGCAACACTTAAAATAAGCGCCTCCAAATGCACACGCTGCGGCAAATGCGTGGAAGTCTGTCCCCATCAGGTATTTGCTCTTGAAGATAAAAAGGCTAAACTGATTAATTTCGACTCCTGCATGGAATGTGGCGCCTGTGCAAAAAATTGTCCTGCGGCGGCCCTGTATGTAGATGCCGGTGTCGGCTGTGCTGCCGACCTCATTGTGGAATGGTTGCGTGATCGCAGGTTGGTTGGCGTTAACGAGAAATGCTGTTAAAGAATCAAACAGATTCTTTGTTTTTCCA
>CAZGKN010000162.1:0-4964 GCA_964525915.1 uncultured Saprospiraceae bacterium
TATTAATAAAAAGTTGAACTTTGTGCCCTGAATTTTCTGAAGAAACAACAAATTGTTGATGAATAGCAATTCAGCATTACACTTTGGATTAATAGGTAAAAGGCTCAACTATTCCTATTCTAAAATGTATTTTGATAAACGGTTTCAATCACACTCTAATCCCGGATTAATTTATCATTTGATAGAAGTTTCAGATCCGGATTATATCAAATCAATAATAGACGAGTATAATTTATCCGGATTCAACATCACTATTCCATATAAGGAATCTATACTTCCCTATTGCAATACATTAAGCGACGACGCTAAGGCTGTATCTGCGATAAACTGTGTAAAGATTGAAAATCAGTCTTTGGCTGGGCATAATACTGATATAGGTGGTTTTACCGATCTCTTGACACATTGTAAACTCGATCCCCAAATTAAAGCATTGGTTTTAGGAAACGGCGGCGCTGCAAAATCAATTATTTATGTGTTAAAACAAAAGGAAATAGATTTTGTAATTGCAAGTCGGCATCCACAATCCGGAATGATTCATTGGAATGATTTAGACCGCTTAGATTTGACAGAATATCAAATTATCATCAATTGTACACCGATTGGAACCTGGCCTGCAGTGGATGATACAATCCCAATTGATTATACAAAAATAAATTTCACACACATTTGTATAGATTTAGTTTATAATCCTGCAAAAACAGTATTTTTAAAGCTTTCTGAGGCACAAGGAGCCAAAATAATGAATGGTCTGCCTATGCTACAGAAGCAAGCAGAATTAAGTTGGAAATTTTGGAATTTAATATAAAAGAAAATGAGTATAAATTCAGTTGACTTTAATAATTCAGAGATTGCATTTCAGATGCGTAGTAATGATGAGCTTAAGCAGATGAACTGGCTCTTCAAAATGATGAATAAACCCTGGTTAGTCAATTGGGGAAGTCGAGCCGGACTACTTGCGATACGACTAAGGCTACCCTTTGTCAAAAAAGTTCTTAAAAACACAGTTTACCGGCAATTTTGCGCTGGTGAAACATTACTGGACAGCAAACCAGTAATCGAACGAATGGGTAAATATCATGTAAAATCGATATTGGATTATGGTGCTGAGGGTAAAGAGACAGAAGCTGACTTCAACTTTACGATGAACAACACGATTCGGTCGATTGATTTTTCTGAGGAAGTTGATAATATTCCGGTGGTTAGTATTAAAATTACCGGATTAGCCCGATTCAATTTGCTTGAAAAAGTGCACAACGGCGATTCACTTACTGTAGCAGAGCAAAAAGAATTCGAAGGAGTCAGAAAGCGTCTGGAAGCTATCTGTTATAATGGCCACCAGAAAAACATTCAGGTTTATATTGACGCTGAAGAGACCTGGATCCAAAATGCAGTTGATGAGCTTGCCTACGGCATGATGAAGTTATTTAATAAAGAAAAAGCGATCGTATTTAATACATACCAACTTTATACTACAACTGCACTTGCTTCCATGAAAAAAGGGCATGAATTAGCGCAGAAAGAGGGCTATATTTTTGGATCAAAGATCGTCCGGGGTGCATACATAGATAAAGAGCGAGAAAGAGCAGCTACTATGGGTTACCCTTCCCCTATTCAACCGGATAAACCGGCTACAGATAGAGATTTTAATCTTGCCATAAAATATGCAGTCGAAAATATAGGCACAATGTCACTTTGTTGCGCTACACACAACAGTGACTCTTGCCACTACTATGCACAGTTATTAGATGAAGCCGGAATATCACATCAACATCCACATGTTATGTTTAGTCAACTTTATGGAATGAGTGATAATCTGACTTTCAATTTGGGTAATGCAGGATACAATGCAAGCAAATATCTACCTTATGGCCCAGTCTTCGATGTTGTTCCCTACCTGATTCGTCGTGCACAGGAAAATACTTCAGTAACCGGTGAGATGAGCCGGGAATTTGAAATTATCAATACTGAAATCAAGCGTAGAGGAATCAGTTAATATTTGATCTATTTATTCTAAAGTATATTCTCAGTTCGCAGATTGAACTAAATAAAAAGGGATGATCATTGACCATCCCTTTTTTAATTAATATTATGTTAGATTAAAACATATATCTGATTCCTAACTGTCCTGCCCATGTACTGGAAGCATTGTTAGTATTTCGGAATGGTGTAGTAGCCAATTTACCGGAAGAATCAGTAGCCATTTGGAATTTTGGTGTGGTTGTTTTATTATCCTTCACATTCAAAAGTCCATAATAATATTGATTACTATAATCCAGTTCATGCTGTATTCCCCATGCCGGATTAATTAAGTTACCTAGGTTCAGGATATCAAAACTAATCTGGAAAGTATGAACCTTTGCACCAATTTTAAAGCCCAGATCCTGGATCAATTTGAAATCGAAACGATTTCTCCAGGGAGAAATTCCTGAATTACGCTTCACGTATCCACCTCTGGCATCGTTCAATGAAGGAATAGAGCTTACAAACGCATCAAAAGCTGCAGCTTGTTGCTCAGGTGTATAAGTTACATCTCCCACTTTTAAGGGTTCGAAAGTCAACTCATTGGCACTCTTAGGAATGTACATCAAATCATTCTGGACACCATCTCTGTTGATGTCACCCTTATATGCCCAAGTAAAGCGTCCTTCATTATTACCGCTGTAATATAAACTGACAGTGGTTGCAAAATTACCAGCATACTTAATTTTATAACTCAGAAAACCACCAACTCGATTTGGAACTGCAAACTGTGAATAACCCAGTAACTGCTCATTCGGATCATTAACTGAATAATTATTAGTCCAGGCAGAACCTGCAGCACTTCCCGGATTACCGGTAATATCTTCGGAATTGGTATAGGTATAGAATAAACCGCCATCAACACCATGATAGTCCTTTAAATTTAATGAGATCGTAGCTGCAAGGGAAGATCCTTTGTTCGTATTTGAAAGCACTGGAACTACACTGTTAAGGCCACTGACTTTATTGTACTGTGCATCACTGGAATTCGCCCAATAATCACGGTTGTCACCTGAATATGCAAGTTTTTCTGTAGCCGGGGCACGGTTTGTGTTGTATTGATACACACCTACTAAATCCTTTGTATAAATAAAATCACCACTTATGATTAATGGGCTATTACCTAATTTGTAATCAACCCCTAAATTAGATCTCCATACTTGCGGCATTTTAAAATCCGGATCGATCAATGCTAATCCACCTGGTGCTTTAGAACTAGCAGTCGTAGGGAAATCACTGGTTAATGCATTTGGCCAGTAAGCCGGATCTTTCTCAAAATGATCAATTTTTGTAAGTACTGTTGATGAAACCGGTTCATATGTATTTTGAATTACCCCAGCATTAGTTGGCATATTGGTAAACCAAACAAACGGAATGTTTCCAGTAAATATACCGGTACCACCACGTAATTGTAAAGTTCTATTACCAAAAACATCATAGTTGAAACCAAGTCTTGGTGAGAATAATGGCACTGACTTGGGCCATTTTGAGTTTGTATAAGTAACCGCATTGCCATCTTCACCTCTGAATTTCAGTGTATCTATTACCGGATTTGCCGGCGGCTTATCATTAAATAATGTCATATCAGCTCTGATACCCAGGGTCAGATTAAAGCGATCACCCAATGCAATCTTATCCTGTACATAAATTCCGGCTAAGCCAAAATCAACCTTTGCATATCTGTCCTGTCCTTGATTTACGTATGTAATACCGTAAGCAATAGGATGTGCATCTGCCAGAAAGTCCTGAACTGAAGCATATCTGTAGTATGAGCTACCTAATCGCTGATAACTATTCCCGAAAAACATGGATTGATAACTCAAACCACCGGTAAATGTATTATTACCTAATACATAAGTTAAGTTGTCAGTTACAATTAAATTCTTATTGATCAAGTCGTTGTTGTAAGAAAACAACTCAGTACCAAATGACATATAATTATTGAATTTGGTCGGATCTGTTCCACCATCACCTATATCAACAAATGGGAACAATGAACCTGGTGTAGAGCGGGTGTCCTGGATACGTGAATAAGTTACTATAAACTGATTAAACAATGAACTGGTAAATCTTGAATTTAATTCAGCTGCTATTGAACTTACAGTACTCTTTAATGCATAATTAGCATTCTCAAATGCCATTGATTTATCAGAAATTCTTGAATTACTTGACCTTGGACTTGGCCCTGAAGAACCATTTGTACCCTGGTCATTCGTTCCGACCATGTAAGAATAACGGATATTGAAATTATTCTTCTCATTAATATTCCAGTCCAAACGAGCTAAACCTTTTATATTACCATTATTATATGTAGGTGAATAACCCTGATAAGCACCCGGGTCGTAACCATACTTAGTTTTCAGGTAATTACTTACCGCCTCAAGATCTGACTGTTTAGTAGCAGATACGTTAGGCTGTCCTGTATTCGTGCCATTATCAGCTACCCAAAGGTTACCTGGAGTCTCTGCATTTTCGTATTCAAAATTGACAAAATACAATAACTTGTTCTTGATAATTGGTCCGCTCAGTCTGGCTCCATAACTGGCTGACTTCGGATTGTTATCAGAATTCAACTGATAGTCATCTACTTTCGTACCGGCAAAAGACTTAGGCCGCAGGAAAGCATAAACTGAACCCGACAATTCATTCGTACCAGAGCGTGTAACAGCATTAATACCAGCACCGGTAAAGCCTGTTTGCCTGACGTCATATGGTGCTACGTTGACCTGAATTTCTTCAATCGCATCTAATGAAATTGGCTGATTACCACCGCCAGGCAATGGATTTGAGCTCAAACCAAAGGCATTGTTCAAATTTGCTCCATCAATCTGCAAGTTGTTATATCGACCATCACGTCCTGCAAAATTATTGCCATTTGACTGTGGAGATAAGCGCGTAAAATCTGTGATACTCCTGTTTAATGTAGGTAATCGCTGCATTTCCTG
>CAZGKN010000163.1:0-224 GCA_964525915.1 uncultured Saprospiraceae bacterium
GATTGACCGTAAATTTAGAATAATCTAATTCATTTTGCGTCAACCCGATAGCCTCAGCCGTACCTCCTTTAAATAGATTGCCATGGTGTGGTTGCGGGCCGATGACAGAATAGATTTCTATATCTTTGCCTGTGTTGAGGATGTTGCCTTTGATGGTATGCATATCTGCATTATACTTTATTTCTACTCCTTTCTGACCTGACTTGATGTCATTGCAGGAGATC
>CAZGKN010000163.1:243-4963 GCA_964525915.1 uncultured Saprospiraceae bacterium
TGCCCATGGTATTATTCAGGCTGACGGCAGGCACATTATAAGGGCTTATAACGATATTGTCATAAAATTGACTTCCATGATTACTGGATCCCTTAAATGCCGCTGAAGCAGTATTACTCCGCTGAGCAAATGTAATCTGGTTGTTAAATATTTTCTCATTATTGGTCAGCCGCGAATATACCGGACTAAATCCATACCCGACATTAATGTAATTATTATCTATGTATGCCTCTTCCGAAAGGTCAGTGAACACCCCTATCCCGGTAGATGCCGATTGTACTTCAATCGTATTGCGTGAGATTATAGCACCCGGCGTGGATAAGACTTTAATCCCATTTTTTGCATATATACCCGGGTTGTTACCTATTATTACACCATCTCCCTGATAGCATCTAATCCCCGTACTACCACTGAGGGATGATGTACCAATTCTGTTTCCTTCTATCATACCTCCTGATCTCTCACAATTAATACCTGTATTAAAATTTCCTGTTATGTTGTTTTCAGAAATATTACCATACGAATTATTTACATTCACAGGAAAGTTACAGTGATTAAAAGAATTATTGTTAATGTCATTACTTCCAGAGTCATCAATAAAGATGCCTTGATCACAATTATTGAAATCAGAATACAATATTTCATTTGTATTCCCATTTAGTTGCATTCCAATCTCGCAATTACTTATATTTGCATTTTGTATATACTTATTTCCGGATCTATGTTCTGATAATATTCCTCTTTGACATCCTGTGATATCACCAAAATCTTTTTTTATCTTATAAGTGTATGAAGGCAAAACTGGATAATTATTATTGGTAGCAAATTTCAATCCTATCTCACTAAGTTCGTTTCCGACTATATGTACATCTTTGAAAAAGAATGAATCTAATGGTCCTTGAAAATCTATACCAATTCTGGCATTATAGATAAAGGCATTCCATAAATATAGGCTGCTACCTTCTTCAAGAATAATGCCATTCCAAGCACCTTGTCCATCGCATGTATTGATCTTAGAACTTATAATTTCTATTTTACCACCACTTTTGACTTTGATGAATTTACCATCTTTTAAAAAAAGGTCTGATTGCTCTATATACAAAGTACCGCCTGACTCAACTATAATATTTCCACCAAAGTATTGTTTCGTTTGAGTATAATCTTGGAAGTCAGTAATGATTACATCCTCATTGTTAGATGAGCATTGCTCATCCACACATACTCGTGCCCATGCTTCCAATACAGAGTTATATTCTGTAGAATTTTCGTCAAACATATCTTTAGCAACGACCAGTGTCTGATATTTAAAATTAAATACGCCTGCCTTAGGATCTACGATCCTGGACAAGGCTTCTAATGCAAGGTTTTTTGATACTTCAATCGTACCGATCGCTTGAATGGGAGTACCAGATATCCCATTGGTAATAGCATAAAACCAATGGCCTATCGCTTTACTGCTTTTATGAGCTGATGAGGTGAGAGGATCAAAACAATACAATTGTGTATGATCTCTGTCAATTTCATCCTTGATATCGCCATCATCATTACCCATGATCCAGTCAGTACCTCCGGGAAGAATCCAGTTTTCAATATAATCAGCTATAATATCAGCTAAACCTTCGTGTACTACAGCATTCTGATATGCAGCATCATAGTCTATATAATTAGAAATCACATGATGTCCTAATTCATGAGCAATCACATCAAAAAGTGCGAAATTTGCGCCATTTGGGTTATTATTAAGCGTACCAACCATGATGTCATTGCTGTTGGGAATAGCTTTAGCATTCGGCACTAAAACGGCACCCACTTTAATTTCTGGAAAAGTAATACCTAATTTTGCAGTAAACTGCTGATCCACAAGTTCAGTTACGTAAAGAGCCTGTTTAGATAACACCCATGCGGTGCTGTTGTCCCATGTAGTAGTATCTGTGGTAGTTGGAATCAAAGCAGGATTCCAATCGTAAAACATGTTGTTAAAATTTTGATATATTGTTATTCTATTATCCTGTGAACTCAAAAAACTGCGCCCATTATCACTATAATTGTTTAATGAGACTGTACCATAGTTTCTTGTAGTAGCGGTGAGTGGGATGAGTTGGTTTTGTTTTGTATATACCGTACCATCTATTGCATCAATATAGGCACTTTTGAACTCAGAATCAACATAATCCACTTTCCAAACTAACCTGAATTGTTCAGAAAACCGGTTAGTTATGATAAGCTCACTTTGATAAACCGAATCCGCAGTTAATATTTCAGTAATAGCATGCTCTGTTATTTCAGGTGAAGTATTTAATTCAATATCTAAAAATAAATTAGGTGAAAAATGTGAAATTTTACCTGTATCTTCCGTTATCAGGTACCCACCACTTTCAACCCTGACACCTTTATAATACTGTTGATAATATTTATATTGCTTTTGAGTATTTAAAAAGCTGGTACTTTCCCGCTTCATCGAAAACGAATATTCTGGCGAGATATTTAGACATTGCAATATATCACTTTGTTTTACCAAGCGATCATCCTTTATGTGAATGGTTGCGTCAGAATCAATTTTATCAGCAATATCCATTAATGGTAAAGGTACATTTTTCATGTAGCTATTGGCATCCTTATGAATAAAGTCTGCTTGTCGTACCCTATTCTGACCAAATGTACTTAAACCACAAAATAAAAACAAAATGCTTAATGATAAGTAAATTAAATGCCGTCTCATAATTAATTAATTTTTAAGTTTGAAAACTGTTTCAGAAAAGTTATCAATTCAAATTTTTGAATGATAATCTAAAATTTATTAATATCACTACAAAGATATTATTTTTTTTCAATAAATACTACAAATTTTATTACACACTTCTTCAATATGCTTATATTTATCCTTTTTGGAAGCTTTGAGTTGGAGGTACATAGTAAGGATATAAACACCAAATTTACATTCAAATCTTATAGACTATGGCTCATACTACTTTGATAAATTATGTACCAAAAAGATCGCAAAAAACAAAGTCACGCTAAGCAAAGTCTCACACCCTGAATCCAAACAATAAAAAACCCGTAGCGCATCAAAACACCATCCATTTTCCTGTCTGCTGTACACCAGTCTCTGTATCTATGACACGAATCAAGTACATTCCGGGCTTTCTATTAGCGTTATTGACCGGAATCGTGATTACATCACCTACATGGCCGTAACTTCCTGCACTTTTATCGGCTTCAAAAAGAATCGTTTCCTCTATCTTGCCAAAAGCATCCATAATGTCGAGACGCCCTTTTGATGGAATTTGACTTAACCGGATAGTTACACTCGTTGTGGTTAGTTCAGAAGGATTAGGTATCACCACCGCTTCTCCTAAAACCGGATCAATATCAGTAGTGGATTTTTCAAAACCGATTTCATACACCGGGCGGTCGTTGTAATAAATACATCCGCGCGCGTTTTGAATATCAAATTTTGAACTCGGGCTGTAAGTATTATCCACTCTCAGTTTGACAATCACATCATTGGGGATGAGTCCCTCTGACAAACTTGTCATATCTTTTGCAATAGGCCAGCTTACCCATGTTACTTGACTGAAAGCATTTGATCTTGCATTAGTTGAAGGTGGACCACCTGAGCCGGAATACTTTAGTTTATTATGAATTCCTGCACAACCATCATACTCTGATCTGGTAACATAGATATAATGGTGACCACCAAAAACATACCCACGTTTATCGCCCTGCACTAATAAATTTTCATCAACAAGCTCGTCATCAGGGTTAAACAACAAATCTTTGCCATGATTGTATAGGCTGCTTTCTCCAAAAAAGATATTGAGCCGCTTTCCCGTTTCCACATCAACTGCATATCCCGGGAAGTAGCTAAATCCTATTGTCCAATCATTAAGAAGCTTGCCATTTGGGTCTATACTTGGGACTCTGCGCAATAATGAACTATTTGGCACATTTCCCTCGGTTTGATAACCTGCCATAATCATCTCTGTAGGTGTGGTTTCGAGTACAACGCATTTACTCCATTTAGATTTATCTTTCGTCAATATTATATCAACATTATTGAGCTGGCTATACTTCAACATATTAACAACATCACTAGTCATAAATTTAAGAACAGGTTTTTCTAATATAGCATAATTTAATGGAAAATTAGCATGGTCTACAGTATTTAACGATGATGCCGGTAAGAAAAATTGATTACCTATTTTAGTGATTTGCTCTAATGGGTCGCCTTTCCTGAGCATGGTAAAATCTATACCATGAAATTTTTCCTGCCCTACGACACCACCGGGTTTTACCGCATCAAGCCAACGGCTGCCTTTAGAGTCTTTGTAGGTAATCGTCTGTCCGATCGCTCCATTATTATCGTAAACTTGGGTACCAGGATCTAAAAAATTGTGCAAAACCAATGAAACTCCATAATCTTCTAACCTGTACGTCTCTGCCTTGTTTAATGGAAGACGATCCAGCACAACAGTATTCGTATTGACATCTGTAACAGTCCAGTATGCATCCGTATCATACCTGCAAGTTGTACCCAAATTATTACTAAGAAAATCTCCCGATATTTCTATACGCAATTTCTTTTTTTCTGCTTTCTTAGGGTCATGCACGATAACCCGGACTGGTCCTGCATCTGGTTTATAAACAACTTTACCATCAAATTCGGATTTAAGGATTTTTTCGTACATATTTTCATTCATTTCCAGAAAAACATGAGGAT
>CAZGKN010000164.1:0-4847 GCA_964525915.1 uncultured Saprospiraceae bacterium
AAAACTCTCCACTTTTCACTCTCACTTATCCACTAAATCGGGCATCTGGAATCGCATTTTTCTAAGAAAACAACATTTTTTTTACAAAAAAGCTCCAAATCGACTAACCTTGGATAAAAATTAAATTTTGTACATTCAAAGTTCAAATTAAATATTCCCGTAATTTATAAGAAATTCATCCCCTAAATATTACTCACCTTTAGAATGAATCTAAAGCAGGAATTATTATACTTTTCAAAATTATAATTATTCGGAAAATGTACATCGCCACAATATTTTCAACTTTTAATTTTGTTAATATCATACAAAACATCGTATATTTAAACGATCGGCCACATTTTCACAATTTTATTAAGTTTCAAAAAACTAACATCATGAAAAAATTTACACTATTACTCTTTCTAATGGTAAGCTTCACATTTTACTCAATCGCACTCACGATTAATGCCAATCCGACTGCCAACAACGGCTCCGGGGGCATCTTTTTTCAATTAACCACGAATGCAGCTGGCGTACAAGTTACTAGTTTCAACACCATCTATTCCAGTTCAGCTGGTTCAAGTGTTACTGTCGCAATTTATATGCGAAGCGGGCCTTATTCTGGTTTCACTGGCTCCAATGCTGGTTGGACATTCCTGGGTAATGTAGTTACTACAAGCGCGGGAAGTGCAACTGTCGCTCCAATGGATGTCACCAGCTTAAATATCAATTTATCGCCGAGCACTACCACATCATTCTATCTTCATGCAATAACCACAGGTGGCGGAATCCGGTATTACGGTACCGGATCTAGTTCAAACACTACTTTCAGTGATGCTAATCTTACACTGTTCACCGATATTTCCCGCACCGGGACTGTTCCTTTTGGTGGCACCCAATTCACACCCAGAGCATTATCAGGCTCGATTGACTATAATTTAGCCGGCCCATGTGGCAATATCACAGAGATTACCTGTGGTACAGAGGTGACATACAACAACTCCGGATTTGGAGACTGGACAAATTATTCGTGTGGATGGTACACTCCAGGGAAAGAAAAAATCTATAGCTTTACTCCGCTTGTAAACGGAACCTATACACTTGAAGTTACAAACACAAACTATTACTATATTGATTATTCCTTTAAAGTTGCTTCCGGAGGGTGTAGCAACAGCGGATGGACATGTATTCAAGATATTGTGTTTCCAGGTCAATATACCTTTGGGCCATTGACAGCTGGCACTACCTATTATATACTTTTAGATCCTGAATCTACTTCGACGTCAAACCATTCGTTTAAGATAAACTGCCTGTGCACACCACCGAATCCTTCTGTCACCATCGCACCTAATCCGGTTTGTGCCGGACAGCTCGCCTGGTTCACTGCGACAGGAGGAGCAGAATATTCCTGGAGTGGACCGAATGGATTTACTTTTGATGGACCACAGTTTGGAAGACACATGCAGCCCAACATGGCCGGTGTTTATACTGTCACCGTGACAAGTAGCGACGGATGTACTGCAACTAAAAGTGTTACTGCATCTGTAACTGGCGCACCAAATGCAACTATTAGTATCTCACCTAATCCGGCTTGCTCAGGAGGCCTCGTCCAACTCAGCTCCAGCGGCGGCAATTCGTATGCCTGGTCAGGACCCAATGGATTTGCTTCCACACAGCAGAATCCACAAATCCCCGATGTGAAGACCTACCATTCCGGAACCTATACTGTAACTGTGACAAATGCCGCAGAATGTACTGCAGTAGCCTCTGCAGACCTGAAGGTCAATGAGACTCCGGTCGGAAAAGCTTGGTATGATGAGACAACAGCCTGTACCGGTAGTACCTTGCATCTATATGCATCCGGTGGTGGCACCTATCAATGGTCAGGACCCGGTGGATTTAGTTCGACACTTCAAAATCCTACCCGGGCAAATGTAAACTCTTCTCACAGTGGTATTTATACGGTGACTGTCACCGGTCTGTTTGGTGGATGCACCAGCACATTTGCAGTCAATGTCCAGATCAGGCCATTGCCGACTATTACTGCATGGACTACCACACCTCAGGTGTGCGAAGGCGATGTCGCTTATTTGTTTGCCAGTGGAGGCGTCAGCTATGACTGGACCGGACCGTATGGATATCATAGCAACTTCCAGAATCCGATAATTAACAGCATCCCTGCTTACCTGGAAGGAGTATATAAAGTAACCGGCACAAATGAATATGGTTGTTCATCTTCAGCCTCTGTCTTTATCGATGTACAGACAGTGAATGCCATCGTAAATGCAACTCCTAACCCGGTTCCGTACGGCGGCACCTTGTATCTCACTGCCTCAGGCGGCCAGTACTATCAATGGACCGGACCAAATGGCTTCTATTCCTATTTCCAGAATCCGATCATCTATAAGTTTACTCAGGTCAATGCAGGACTTTACTCTTGTGTAGTTACTACTGATGCCGGATGTCAGGATACTGAGATATTACTGATACAAGTGAAGAATCAGAATGGTCAGGACGAACCGCAGTTAGAAACACGCAGTGGTAAGTATGTGCAGTTATTCCCGAATCCTACCAGTCAATATTTGCTGATCGAAAGTGACTATACTGGTGAGATGAACTATACGATCCTCGGTATGGACGGGAATATCTCAGGCTCTGGAACTACCCAAAACAATCAGAAAATCAATGTACAACAATTGATCCCGGGTACATATTTCATCCAGTGGACTTATACAAACGGTGGTAAGACCAATAGTTTTATCAGTAAATTTGTAAAAACCAACTAATCCTAAACACCATTAATCAGAAGGCAGACACTTAGTCTGCCTTCTTTTTTTTTATTAAATGACGATACTTCCACCTATCAATACGATGACGACCTAGGAGGAAGAAGCAATCTTATACTGAGTTGCTAAGAATAAGCTCACACAGAATTTATGCGGCACTAAATTTTAAGATTGCTTCGTCGTAGCCTCCTCGCAATGACTACACGCGACATTAAAGTCCAATACTCATTCCCCAATACCTAAAAGCGAAGCGTCCCAATACCTAAAAGCGAAGCACCCCAATACCTAAAAGCGAAGCGCCCCATTACCTAAAAGCGAAGCACCCCAATACCCAAAAGCGAAGCGCCCCAACACCCAATACCTAACCCCCCGCCAAATACGCCTCTGCACGTACTAAATCTTCCGGTGTATCTATTTTATACCCTGAGACTGTAGCTGATACCATCCTCAGCGGAATACCATGTTCCAGGAATCGGAGACATTCAATCTTTTCAGCTTTCTCAAGTGGTGTCATTTCCCATTGAGTAAACTGCATTAAGGCTGCCTTGCGAAATGCATATACACCGATGTGTTCATGATACACGGCAGATGCAGCATCTCTGGGATAAGGCAAGGGACTGCGGGAGAATAAAAGTGAATTATCACTAAGGTCAGTGACTACTTTTACTATGTTTGGATTTTGGATTTTTGCTTCTTCATCAATAGTCTGCATCAGTGAAGCAACCTGAGTTTCAGGATAGATCGTAAATGTTTTCAACAAGGCTGCTAAAGCCGATTGATTAATAAATGGTTCATCACCCTGCACATTGAGTATCACATCGACATCCAGTCCGGCAGCTGCTTCTGCTATACGATCGGTACCACTCTCGTGTTGACCGATACTGCGTATGACCTTGCCGCCCACCTGCGCTATGGTATCTGCTATCTCGTCATGATCGGTCACGACCACCACTTCATCAAACAGCCCGGTATCTCTGGTATTCTCGTATGTTCGCTGGATCACCGGTTTACCACCCAATAGTTGTACCAGCTTTGCCGGAAATCGTGTAGCGCCGTATCGGGCAGGAATCATTGCAATTGATTTCATTTATCAGGATTTTCATTGCAAAATAAAGGAAATAAAAATTGCTGAATAAAATCATTTTTTCAATCAGCGGGCAAGTAATATCAAGAATTAAATATTAATGCTAAAAATATAAAATACCAATGACAGTGAAGTGAAATTAAGATTAATCCTGACCAAACTTCATTAATGAGCAAAGGATTCATAATGATATAAAATAGAATCAATCTAAATAATACCGTAATTTATTCCACGCATACGAGCAATTGCCAAATTATGTATGGACATGCATAAAAATTACGATTAGACCAAGCGCTATCTCACTAATTTCTAATATATTGCATTAGAATTGTAATCGAGTATAATGTCAAAGAATTTAAGTGAATTAGCGGGCAGGAAAGGCTTACAGGAAAACCTGTTTGAACAGATCGGACGCTCCTCAAAAGATACCGGTACTGTATCGCGGGATCGAATGGCAAAATTATCCAAAGAATTCCTGGTAGGAAAAGCTAATGTATATGGGACAGCCAGTTTTTATGACTTCACCCGTGAAAGCAATACAGGCAAAAAAATCTATGTATGTAACGGTAGTGCCTGTCTTACTGCGGATACACAATCAAAAGTTCGTTCTACACTAAAACAACATTTCTCTGAGGAAGAAATCGGAGAAATGTGCTGTCTGGGCCGGTGTTACGAAAACAGTTCTTTTCACTATAATGGACACAATTACTCCGGCAATGACCTGAATCGGCTGGATGCAATAATTAATGATGAAATAGTAAGCAGTAGAAGTTATTACTCCGCATCATTTGGTACTCATGTACTGATCAATGAACCACAGGAAATAGGACATTTTGCTGAAATCATTCGTACAGCATTATCCAAAACACCCGAACAATTATTGGAAGAGTTGGGCATTTCTAATCTGCGTGGCCGCGGCGGCGCAGGTTTCCCGGCCGCAATCAAGATGAAAACCTGCAAAGATGCACCCGGTGACCAGAAATTTGTCGTATGTAATG
>CAZGKN010000165.1:0-830 GCA_964525915.1 uncultured Saprospiraceae bacterium
ATCAGATATTTCATAGGGTCAAAGGTAATTTCTTTCTTTTTCCTGAACCAGCGGTAAAAACACACATCAAAGTATTTTATCACAAAGATACATTTCCATGACTGGTGGTATTAATAGAATGCAATCCAGTATTGAAGGAATTTATTAATTGTCTTATTATTCAATGCCCGCGGCATGAAATACATCCCATAAGCTCAGAACTTTAAGTTGATCGAAATTTATCCGGTTCTTTTGGAAAGAGAGTAAATTGATGATTTTTGATTCTCCGGCAGAGAGATCGAAATAATTATCTGACCAGAATGCATCATGAACACCATCTGTGAGATACACATAGCGGGCATCCATATCTGAATGTACCTGCACCGTAGTATCATTGATCTTTGTGATCGTGATATTTGGCTTCTTCAAATGTATGTCTTTCGGATAGATACTATCGGTTTGTGCCTTTGAGTTTAATTCTCTACATGACCTCAACGCATACCAACCGCCTTTCGGACTTCTGCCAAAATCAGTAATGCTCCAGCTAATCGCCGGCCAACAGTCATTGTATTGCCAGAGCACCGAGCCCATATTGCGCGGGTAGTGTGCCTGATGAGTCAACAAGATATTTTTTAACAGGTAATATTGAGCTGCATTAGACAGGTATGCATAAAGTTCGAGTGATAGTGCGGGAATCCTGGTCGAATCGATAAAATATTTATTCAGATAATGCTTAAGTTTGATATTGCCTTGATTTGCTTTTTGATGTGCATTAAGATCTGATTGGTTATAATTTTCATTATTTCCCCGAATGTATTTCTTCAGTAATGGATAAGTCGGCAATGACTGCA
>CAZGKN010000165.1:840-4784 GCA_964525915.1 uncultured Saprospiraceae bacterium
GCGACCTGTCTTGGTGCGGAAGATCTCCCAGTCCTGCATTCCCCACCAGAATCCCCAGTAATGGCTGTCACCAGTAGTCATACTGCTTGGATTACCCCATCCGTATAATGGGGAGGTAGATATATATGGTCTTTTAGTAGGATCATAGGTTTGGACCCACTGAGGGAGCGAGTCTCTGAACAGTGTGACATAATCCTGCCAGACGCGTACTGAATCCCCATCATGCAGGTTAAATGATTTCTGCCAACCCCAATGATGCCAGGCTTCATCTATCTCATTATTACCACACCAGAGTACAATACATGGATGATGACTCAGTCGCTGCACCTGATACTTAACTTCGTTTTTGACATTTGACAGAAATATACTGTCGGTCGGATACATAGCACCAGCAAACATAAAATCCTGCCATACCATGATCCCCAGCGAATCACACAAGTCATAAAAAATATCTTTTTCATAAATACCACCTCCCCAGACCCGTAACATTTGTACTCCGGCTTCTTTGGCACTGGTCAGTAACAGCCGGTAATCTTCATTGCTTGTGGTGCCCGGATAGATGGAAGATGGAATCCAATTCGCACCCTGGACATAAATCGGTTTGCCGCTACGGGTAAAATAAAAAGACCTGCCGATCGAATCTGTATCCTGGTGAAATCGAATGTCCATTAGATCTGAATTGATGATCGGTTTTTTAATTTGTTCGGCTTTTACTTCGATGTCTTTTGAAAAAATATACACTTCTTCCCAGATTCCCGCACCGGGTAGTGCAGGGCCCCAGTCCCAACCAAACTGATAGGCTGCCTTGCGGGTAAATACCCGGTTATTGTCCGGGTAGCGAAGTGGAAGGAATGATGCTGCTTTTTTATCTGTGATTTGCAATACTGGATCGAAACGAACAATCAGTGTATCACGGCCTTGCAGATAAGGACTGATATCAAATCGCCAGGGATGAAACATGTTGTCTGTAGCGCCCAGCGGATGCCCATTGACCTGGACAGTAGCATACGTATCCAGCCCTTCAAACTGTAGTATGACCTGAGGTCTTGACTTCATTCCGGCTGTAGATGTAAAGATACAACGGTACTCCCAGGTAGTCTGGTTGACCCAGTAGGCATTGCGCTCGAGATCGGCATAAAATGGATCCACCAGAATATTATTATTCATCAAATCAATATAAACCGAACCGGGAACTGTCGCTGGCAACCAATGTGAGGAACGCACATCTCTGAATTCCCATCCGGTATTCAAATTCAAAGTTTGCGCTGCTAAATAATTGAATATAAAGAATATAAAATAACCAGACAGTAATAATGTAAGTATTGGTTTATGCCGTTTGAAGCGCAGTTTCATTTGTATAAGAGCATTTTGGACAATAATATTCCAGGGATTAATTTTTTATATTTCTGAAATTACTAATTTATTGTATTATTTTTAAACTTATCTAATATCTCCTGGTAATAAGCCTCATATTGTCTTAAGATAATCTGGATATCAAATTTTTTCGCCTGTTCCAGCGCATTTTTTCTGAACTGTTCGTGAACCTCCGGATTACTGAGTATTTTTACTGCATTGGCAGCCATATCATCGACATCACCTACTTCACTGAGGAAGCCGGTCACACCATCAATATTGACCTCAGGAATACCACCGGCATTTGTGCTGATGACAGGTACCTCACAGGCCATGGCTTCCAGTGCAGCTAATCCAAAACTTTCTTTTTCTGAAGTCAGCAGAAAAAGGTCACTAATGGCGAGAAGTTCCTCTACGGCGTCTTGTTTACCCAGAAAACGAATATCCAGATAATCTGATCTGTGCCTTGCCTTTTCTTCCAGTTCATGTCGCATGGGGCCATCACCGATCAATAATAGTTTGGAAGGAATTTGACTGGCAACCCGGCAATAGATACTAAAAACATCCTGCACCCGCTTGACCTGTCTGAAATTGGAGACGTGAATCATTATTTTTTCACCATTGGGTGCAATGGCTTTTTTAAAATGTTCTTTATTGTTTTTACGAAAGCGCTCGAAATTAATGAAATTATGTATCACCCGGATGGGTTTATTGATGTGAAAGCTGGACAATGTTTGTTCCCGTAAGCTCTCTGACACAGCGGTCACACCATCAGAAGCGTTAATGCTGAATTCGACCACCGGAGCAAAGGCATGATTGATTCCTACCAGTGTTATATCCGTGCCATGAAGTGTGGTGATCACCGGAATCTGAAATCCGTTTTGTTTTAATATTTCTTTTGCCAGAAACGCTACTGCTGCGTGTGGTATCGCATAATGGACATGAAGCAGATCCAGTTGCTGATATTTTACGACATCGACTAATTTAGACGCCAGTGATGATTCATAGGGCGCGTATTCAAACAAAGGGTAATCCAGCGATTCGACCTCATGGAAATAGATATTATGGTAAAATGAAGTTAATCGCACCGGCTTTTGATAAGTGATGAAATGTACTTCATGCCCGGATTGAGCAAGACCGATACCCAGTTCGGTCGCTAAAACGCCGCTACCACCATAGGTAGGGTAACAAACAATTCCTATCTTCATTTAGTCGTTTAAATATATGAAAGTCATCAGAATCCGAATTTTAACAAACAGGTAAAATCTATGTTTAACCACAATATACTAAATTGTAGAATATCTGTACAGAGAATGAATTTTTGCCCAGGTCATTAGAGTTACACAAAAGTGACAGGATAAACATAAAAAACTTTTGATTTCCAAAGTGTAAAACTATTTTTGAAACAAATTTTAGAGAATGAGAAAAATGAGATTGAAATATTATGTAGTTACAGTATGCTGTATGATTTCATTCTGTAATTGTAAGACAGACAACAGTTCACATACGAATGCAGCGACCGCAGATAGCCTGAAACTGGAGAATACTATACCTGCTGCAAATATTAAGTCCACCACTGTAGATATAAACACACTCAGCGGTGAGTATAAGATTGATGAAGGCAGTATGATTAGTTGGACAGGCACAGCTCCGATGAAGAACCATGTCGGTACTCTGACAATTTCAGCGGGTAGCTTTACTATCACTGACGGGAAAATTATGGCCGGTAATTTCACTGTAGATATGAATTCTATAACCAATACCGATCTGCCGGCTGATAAAGGGCAGGATCTCATTTCTCATCTCAAGTCGGATGAGTTTTTTGAAACAACAAAGTATCCTACAGCAACCTTTACTTTGACTTCCTCTGAAAAAATCCAGGGAAATGATAAGATAACGCATAAGATAAAAGGTGATCTCAAAATCAAAGATCAATCACAACCCATTACTTTTGATGCTTATGTCATCGGCTCTGACAGTGGTAAAGTGATTACGGCTACCACTCCGAATTTTGATATCGACCGCACTAAGTATGGTATAAAGTATAGGTCAGGACTATTAAATACAGCTAAGGACAAAATTATCAATGATAAGGTAGGCATTATAATTAATATCCGTGCAAAGAAACAGTAATTATTCCCTGCGGATATAATCATAAAAAAAGAGTAATTGAAAGTGATTAGCACTTTCAATTACTCTTTTTTTATTATGTACACTTTTCAGAATATTGGCTGAATAACTTTACTTTTTACCATCATCAGTGACAGGGATTAACTTATAATGAAGGTGGTCAAAATGAAGCATTCTCAGTATCATATTACAGCTTAAATGTGATCGGTAGTGTGTATTGACATCTAACTGCTTTGCCATCCTGGAGCGCGGGTTTCCAATCAGGCATTGCAGAGACTACTCTTTTGGCTTCTTCACCTGCTCCATAACCTACTTTGTCCTTTAGAATTTTGATGTCCGTAAGTTTACCATTAGTTTCGATTACGAAACTCATAAATACCCTGCCTTCAGCATGTTTCTCTTTTGCTTCCGACGGATATTTCAAATTGTCTCTCAGAAAGGCACTCATCGCACCTATCCCC
>CAZGKN010000166.1:0-425 GCA_964525915.1 uncultured Saprospiraceae bacterium
TCAAAATGACAGCAATCAACATCATAAGTGGATGTTCCAGTGTATACAATCTACCCATGCTGTCACCCATAGTCGCGCCGGATAAGTTTTTAAATCCCATCGGTGAAACGAAATACAGGAAAAGACCAAAGAGGAACTGTAAGTGTGTTGCGGTCAGTCCAATCAGTGCAAGCATTTTATCCTTTTTTTGAAAAGGCTTGTTTCCTGATAGACCCAGATACATTACTACGATAGCTGTGATCAATGCCAGTAATACTAAGTATGCGAAAAATGAATGTAAGTGTTGTAATCCTGTGTACATTTTATTTAAATTTTAGTAGCGAATATATTAATTTTTTTGTGATTTATCTCAACTAATAAATACAATAATTTAGTCTGTACTCCTTATATCTTTTAAAATTCTCCACTCCTGTGGATAATAATTA
>CAZGKN010000166.1:435-4741 GCA_964525915.1 uncultured Saprospiraceae bacterium
CTTCCACTTCATCCTAAGGCGGGAGGATTGGGGATAATAATTATTTACTCTGTGTTGCATTGATTTAAAAAATCCAAGACCATGGGATTGGTAGCTTGCCATCAGGATTCCTTTTTCTGATAAGGCAGGATGAAAAGCCGGATTTTTACTCAGGAAAAATCTTGCCTGATCCAGATTTAATTCTACTGAGTGAAAGGACAATTTAGCTCCGGCTATCATGGCTAATGCATGGGATGGGATAAATTCACCTCTGATAAGGCTTCCTAATTCAAACAATGGTTTTACCCGTATTTTTGAGCTAACAAATAAATGTTTTTCCGGTAATAAACAAATTTTATTCCGATAGTTAACCAATTCTATATCTTTAATTTGAAAGTACTTATTAAGCACTGACTCATCTTTTGTTGATATTTTTATCAATTCTTTATCCTCTTTATGAGCTATTATCGGGCGTTGACTTTCTGTACCTGTCTTTCTCCAGACTGATACGAAAAAGCCCTCACCGGATAATTTATGCGGATAAAACTGATATCCGGTAGCTTCATTGATCTGTATCGTCTCAATACCCCAGTCCGGTGGGAAGTCAAAAGCAATGGGTTCAAACCCGGATTGGATCAGATTGGCTACCTGATGGATATTTTCTTCCGGGTTATAGGTGCATGTGCTATAAATTAAATAGCCATCCTGGCTTACCATTTGAACAGCATCTTTCAGAATGTCCGATTGTCTGTGTGCACATAAACGAAGATTATTGTCATTCCAATGGTTGATACTGTCCGGATCTTTTCTGAAAAGGCCCTCGCCGGAGCAGGGTGCATCGACCAATACCAGATCAGCCAGTAATCCTGAACGACTTAGATTACCCGTAGGGTAGTTGCATACCAGTGCGTTTGTATTGCCCCACCTGATCAGATTCTGTCGGAGTGCGCTCACTCGCTTTTGCACTACTTCGTTCGATAATAATAGAGTATGTGGCAAGTTGTCCAACAGGTGAGTAGATTTGCCACCAGGCGCTGCACAGAGGTCTATTGCTAATGCTGCCTCAGAAAGTGCAGGTAATTGGCGGATGATCTCACCGATGATCATAGAACTGGCTTCCTGTACATAATATGCACCTGCATGAAAGAGCGGATCAGGTGTAAATTGTGGTTTGTTCTTCAGGTAAATTCCAGCTGGTTCCCAGGGTACCGAATCCAGTACATCAAAATCAGGTTGACAAATCTTTTGTTTATTGAGCCGGACTGAAGTAGGCGCTTCATCGTCCATTGCACTTAAAAAAGCTGTGTATGCATCCCCGGTTTGCCGGTGCATTCTTGCTTTAAATTCATCCGGTAATATCAACCCCACTTAGCTAATGGACCTTTTGAGGTAAATAAATGATCAATCCGTCTCTCGACATCAGGATCCGGAATCAATTCCGGTGCATGGTGTGGCTTTTTACGTGCATCTATAATCATTGGTGCATCGATTGCCCAGTGCTTATCTTCTGTTCTTGCATTGAATCCATAGACATCGGCCGCCGGATTCGAGCGAGTAAAGGTCACCCAGACAAAATTAGCATCATTCTGCGCAGTGAATTGTGAGTCATCAGCAATTATGATGAGGGCAAATCCCTTATAATGCTGATTGCCATGTCGTATAAATGACGCTATATCTGCGCGACCTTGTACATTGTCCTCATACTTTGGCCCCTGGATTACCATGATGCCGGGAGCATATAATTTTACATCACTGAAACCTGTGGGTAGTCTGAGATCCGAAGAAAGCAAAGTACTTAATTGACGAATTTTATTCCCATAAGCTGCCAGTATGAGCTTACTTCCTGCGTTTAGCCCTGTACCTGAATAATCGAGTGTGTCGATAGTTGTTTTAGTTATAAAATGTAAGTCACGGTCGAAGTGGATTCGCTCCAATATATAAATGAAAAATTCTTTCAAATTATAAATATCAGGTGCAGGACCAGAAAGTGGTGCAGTGATGAATAAATATTTGGCTAAAGACGTCTGTCCACTACCCAGCAGATTGAGTGCAATAGTCAATATTTCTTCCGGTCTGTGTTCTCTGAAGGGCATATATCGTTCACCTCCGACAGCCAATAAGAGCGGATGGACACCTGCTGCGTCGACTGCGTGAATGTTTAGCAGACCGGGGAATTCTTTTTTGACGGTTTCACCAAATAATTCATGGATCAGATAACCAAATCCTGAATCTTCAGCAGGCGGACGACCGACTACTGTGAAATGCCAGATTGGATTCTTTCTGTGGTAGATCTTTTCAACCTTCATGAATGGGAATGGGTGCTGCAGACTATAATAGCCGATATGATCACCGAATGGTCCTTCGGGTTTTAATCCATTGGGATCGACGATACCGGTGATGACAAAATCAGCATCGGCATTGATCAGATATTCATTGTGCAGGCTATATCTGTATCTGTGGCTATTTAATAGTCCGGCAAAGATTGTCTCACTCATACCTTCCGGCAGTGGTAATATAGCTGCCATCGAATGTGCCGGCGGGCCGCCTATCGCTATTGACACACGAAAGGGCTTATCGAGCTCCCGATATCGCTGATGATGTACACCTATACCTCTATGTATCTGATAATGCAGTCCTACTTCATCTGTTGCATAGTCATTCCCATCGAGTTGTACCCGGTACATACCGATATTGGATCGTTTGATCCCCGGATGATCAGGGTCCTCGGTGATGACTTGAGGCATTGTGACGAAAGATCCACCATCTGCGGACCAGGAGACGATTTTGGGTAAATCTGTCAGTGCAGTCTGGTATTGCATCACTGCCGCATTGCTTGTTTTTTTTGCCAGCGCATTCAAGGCGTGAAACCCGATACCTGGTAAGGCTTTCCATTTTGTGAATAACTTACCCGGATCATTGCGTATAGCCGCTAATTGTTTAATGATCGGTATTTCTTTTCGAAACAAGTAATCCACGCGGGCATTGGTGCCGAAGAGATTAGAGACGGCGGGGAAGGGGCTACCTTTTATATTTTCAAAATAAATGGCTGGGCCACCTGATGCATATATTCGCCGGTGAATGGCAGCCATCTCTAAGTTTGGATCTACGGGAGCAGTAAGTCTGACTAACTCGCCATTGCGCTCCAAATCATTCACTGCATCACCTAAACTTCGATATCCCATGTCGTATCAAAGATAGGAAAGTGGGAAGGAAAAACCAGACCTGAAGTTATGAAATTATAGTAATGTATGTTTACTATATAAGATAGAGTACAAATTCAAAGTTTAATCCGTTGTAGACATGAATGCGTCCAAATAGAACTCTAATCAATCCTAATGAATTGTAATTTTTTAAAATGATAAATAATTAAGAATTTATGGATTGCCTGTCTATGATTCAGCTGGATTTAATATTCCTGATCATCAGGTATCTCGTCCATATCAATGTCATTGACCATATCCTCATCATAGTCAGAATCATCATCTTCGAGTTCTAATTCAAGGTCCAGATCTTCATAATCATCGCCTTTGCTGGCTGATGGCTTTGGTTCTGCTGTTTTCGTCGATGGTTTTTTGATGATCTTTGAGATAATTTTGGTCTCTTTCTTTTCGCTGGCTAACTTCTCCCGCTCTTTTTGTTCCTTTTCAGCTTTAGCAATTGCTTCCTGTTTTGCTTTCTCAGCATTTTCTATTTCTTTAGCAATCACGCTTTTGGTAGCATGAGGGACTAATAACAATCGTTTTTTATCGATGAGCTGACCGGTAACCGAACAAATACCATAGGTTTTATTCTTTATCCGGATGAGGGCATTTTCCAGATTATTGATAAACTGTTGTTGTCTGATGACCATGCCATTCAGCATTTCTATTTCAGTGTGCAGACTACTGTCATCAAACCAATTGCCACCTTGTTTTTCACTGGCATTCTCATTGAGCTCAGCTACCTGCTCCTGCATGAAATTCAATTCGTTGCGGGCACTTTCCAATTTGGCATCAATGAGAGCCTTAAACTCCTGCAGGTCCTCATCTGAATATCTGGTTACTGTATTATCCATATCAAACGCATTTATTGATTATGATAAATGTTCAAAACTTTTTTGCAAAATTAAGTTCAATTTCCTTGTTCTTTATGTAAAATATTTTCTGATTCTTTCTTCCAGAATGGTTCTACAATGCACAAAAATACAAGATTTTCATTACCATTATTTGTAATGTATTGTTTTGTCGCTGCAGGTATCATTACCAGGCTGCCTTTCTCCATAGGAATTTTCTGGTCGCCGATGCAGGCTGTCCCTTTACCTTTTAAAATATAGAGTAATTCAGAGCTT
>CAZGKN010000167.1:0-4722 GCA_964525915.1 uncultured Saprospiraceae bacterium
AAACAATTGATAGCAATAGCCGTAGCCCATGTTACCCAATGTCCTTACTGCATTAAGGCACATACACCTATGGCGCTTAGAAAAGGCGCTTCACCGGAGGAGATCATGGAAGCGATCTGGGTAGCGGCTGAGATGCGGGCCGGGGCTGCCTATGCACACGGAGCGATAGCAATGGAAGAGATTGAAAAATTTGAACAAAGGAAGAAGTAAAAAGGAAAAAGGAAGAAGTAAAATTATTCTAATAATGGATGCACAACGATATAAATACAGTAATAACACTGCTGCGATTAAAGGTATGCTGGAGATGGAACGCTATGTACACCACTCCGGACTGGATATGAAAATTTTTGAATTGGTGAAATACCGGGCGTCGCAGATTAACGGCTGCGCTTATTGCATGGACATGCATACGAAGGACGCTCGGGCCGCAGGTGAGACAGAGCAAAGGCTTTATCTATTGTCCGGTTGGCATGAAGCACCTTTTTATTCAGCTAAGGAGCGGGCTGCACTGGCATGGACAGAGGCACTGACACTCATTGCTGAGAATGATGTACCTGATGAACTCTACGATGAAGTACGCAAACACTTTGACGAAGAGGAAATGATGGCGTTGACTATGGCCATTGTAGCAATTAATGGTTGGAACCGGTTGTCGATTGCTTTCCGGACTCCGGTGGGTTCGTATCAGGTGGCGCAAACAGCGAAGTAGCGAAGTTGTGATAATTAAGTTAAATAGGGGCAACTACATAGTACTATCCGTGCCATTGATTGACTAATACTGCAGTGATTAGAGTTTGAAAATGTATGAAACTTCATGCATGCAAAACTACTTTGTCTGAATTTTCGTTTAGGTGAATATTCAATTGATGACCATGAGATATGTGATTGCTGTGCTGGGGATGTTGACACTGTTGGCCTGTAAAAATAAAAATAAGACCGACCTGATTATCCCTGAAGTCTCCAGGAAAGATACATTGGTAGCATTGGATACATTGCCTGGGGTACAGGATAAATGGATCTCTGTGGACGATTTCAATCGGATCAGCCAAGCCTCAGCAGTAAACTTTCATACACTCGAATGTGATGGCAATGGTATGTTGGAAACACCGGATGATAAGGTTTCTTTTGGTTTCAAGATCAGGATGGTAAAGGATTCAATTATCTGGATTCAGATGAAGAAACTGGGATTGGAAGGAATCAGGGTACTGGCTGATCATGACAGCCTTGCTTACATTGATCGTATCCATCGGACATATACACGGAAATCATGGAAACAGTTGCAGCAGGAGCTAAAAGCCCCGGTTGACTTCGACCTGATGCAACAGATTTTTACCGGTAATCCACCGATATTTAAACAAGGCAAACTGAAAGAAATACCCGAAAAGGGAATGATTACTTATGCACTTTCAGATTCCATTGAGGCTACCCGCGTTACACTGGATTCCACTGATTTGGTCTTTGCTAAAATGTTTTTTGCGAATGCGAAAACCCAACAGGAATTAAATTTGAAAACAAATTATAAAAAAATATTATATGATAATGTAAAGTTTTCTTACCTTCGTGATTTAGAGATAGTTTCAAATAAGAAAAAACTACTATATGTTTTACTTGAATTCACAGAAGTTCGGAGAAATCAGGCATTTACCACTCCATTCGACATTCCGGCATATTACCGGAAGACTCCTTAGTACAGGCATCTTTCTCACTCTTTTATGCTTGGGTTCCTCCCTTATGGCCCAATCGCAGAAAGAGCTTGAAGCAAAAAAGAAAAAAGTCGATCAGTCAATTCGACGGATGGAAAAAGACCTGAAGGATAATAAAGCAAGGAAAGTCACCACGCTCAAAGACCTCAATGCCATTCAGGGTAAGATAGAAGATCATAAGACAGAGATCGTCAAAGTTACTTCTCAGATTAGTAATGTGGAGAATAAACTGGGTGAGAAGGAAGAATTGGTATTTCAACTGGAAAATGAGATCAAGGACCTGAAGAATGATTACGCAAAAGTAATGCGTAAAGCATATAAAGCTTCACTGGTAACTAATGAATGGATGCTCGTACTCTCTGCAGCCAGTATCAACCAGGCATTTGTACGCTGGCAGTATCTTCGCCATATAAAAGAACACAGAAAAGCACAAGCCAAAGAAATCGCGGATAAACAATTAGTGCTGGAAAGTGAATTGGCTGATTTGCAGGGCCTGAAATACAGTAATCAGCTACTACTCAATAAAGCAGTCAATCAGAATGCAGTGCTCAATTCTAATCTGAAAGAGAAGAATGATATTCTCGACAATCTGGGCGATAATGAAAAGCATTTACTGGCGAATATAAAACAACGTAAAGTAGAAAGAAACAATATAGAGAAAGAGATTAACAGGGTGATCCGGCGGGAAATAGAACGGAAAAGAAAGGAAGCTCTGGCGCTTGCCGAGAAGAAAAGGAAAGAGGAAGAAGCCCGGCTCGCCCGGATAGAAGCTGCAAAGAAAAGTGATATCACCGCTGATGTTCATCATGCGATACCGACAAAGGAAGAGGAAACTGATGCTAAAGTAAGTACCAGCAGGAAATTGACCGCTAAGAAATCAGTTGCACTGGAAGAGACGCCGGAAAGTGCGATGTTGTCTTCGAGTTTCCAGGGGAATCGGGGCTCACTCAACTGGCCGGTTAGTAAAGGTGCTGTGGTGCGTGGCTTTGGTAAGCAAGCCCATCCGGAGCTCAAGCACGTGACGATAAACAATAATGGTCTGGATATACGCACTGAGGCCGGTGCAGATGCAAAGGCAGTGTTTGATGGTGAGGTGATTCATGTCGCATTCATCGCAGGATATAAGAATACAGTGATGGTCAATCATGGCAAGTATTATACAATTTATTCAAATCTGGAGACGGTTTACGTCACAAAAGGCCAGAAGATCAAGACCGGTGCACTAATCGGCAAAGTAGGCAATAATGGTGATATGGGCTTTACCGAACTGCATTTTGAACTCTGGAACGAACATAATCCTATGAATCCGCTGATATGGCTGAAAAAAAGGTAGGATCAGACGAATCATTTGAACATTTTAATGCGATGAATGCCCGCCACATCATTGAAAAACAAATGCTGGGCAATGATTTATTCAGTCAATGGGCTGCTATGGAAATCACCCATATTGATAAAGATTCGGTCAGCCTGACTATGCAGATTCGTGATGAGATGACTAATGGATTTAAGATTTCCCATGGAGGTATTCTGTATTCACTTTGTGATAGTGCATTGGCATTTGCAGCCAATTCCTATGGTCGGAAAGCAGTTACGATACAAGCTTCGATGAGTTATATAAGACCGACTAAAACAGGCGACAAGGTCCGTGCGATTGCGAAAGTGAGAGAGCGCTCGAAAACCTTAGCCCATTATGAAGTCCTGGTCCACAGTGATTCAGGACGCTTGCTTTCTATTTTCGAAGGGACTGTTTACTTTACAGGGGATCATTGGTGATAGCCAATATATCCAGGATTCTGGATTTATTCTGAGTATTTGGAATATCAATGTTGCGGGATTAGGCACAATAAAGGTTTTTTTTAATTAGTTTTGTTATTATGGAATCGAAAGATAATAATGAATGGCTCCGGCAGATGTACATGGATACACTGGAAGAGAGCCGGCTTCATACCTTTAAGCGACTGAATATCATAGTGTACATCTTGCTTACACTATTATTTCTCAACGTAATTTTTACTCCACCGGATAAGATTAGCAATGTGATTATTCTGGTCGTCGCAGTATTGTTCGCTCTGTATATGTTGTGGCGATTGACACGCGAAAAGGCAGCATTAGAAGCCTTTCCTAAGGATGTAACGCATTTGGATGGTGATGTGATCCGTGAAGGTATTGATCAGATCAGAGATAAACAGCGCAAACTGCGCAATCAAATGGCATTATTCAGTTTGCCCTTTCTGTTATACTTCCTGTTGGATATGATATTCAACTCCACAGTGGTCGTGGATAAATACAATCTAACGATCAAACTGATTTTCTTTTTGATTCTGATTGGTGTGTATTTTATTGTATTTTTTAAAATAAGTGATGTAAATTTCGGAAACAAGAAAACAAAATCCTGATTTTTCACTTTTACCAAAAGCAAATCAAATATACATGCTCAGATATCGTGCCGCACTGGCGATTATTGCCATCTTCTTCTCTACAACCATCTTTTGTCAGGATCAGTACAAAGTAGTTTGTGTCGGATTTTATAATCTGGAAAATCTCTTCGATACCATCAATGATCCGAATAAACTGGATGAAGAATTTCTGCCGAAAGGAGATAAACTATACAATTCTGCTACCTATATCGATAAATTACACAACCTGTCTTCAGTGATTTCACGTCTGGGTACGGATGTATCCCCGGATGGTCTGGCGCTGATGGGCGTTTCTGAGGTTGAGAACCGTAAAGTGATAGAGGATTTGGTGGATCAGCCGGCACTGAAGTCAAGGAATTATCAGATAGTACATTATGATTCACCTGATTTGAGGGGTGTCGATGTAGGGCTTATCTACCAACCGAAATATTTCAGTGTGATTACTTCAGAATCGATCAATGTACCAATATTTAATAGTGATTCAGTTCCTAAACCCACACGGGATATCTTACACGTGACAGGGCTACTGGATGGAGATACAGTTCATGTTCTGGTCAATCACTGGCCTTCACGGCTGGGTAGTGCGACTGCCACTGAGCCTT
>CAZGKN010000168.1:0-4718 GCA_964525915.1 uncultured Saprospiraceae bacterium
TACCATAACTGGTCAGGTGGCAATAACTCATAATCGTACCTCCATTGGAGGGAGGCGGACCAGGCTGGCAATTACCTTCAGGTGTATAACAGTTGTCGATAGCACCCCCATTCCATCCACACCAGTGGGTATGTTGCGAGCCGATATTATGTCCCATTTCATGCGTAACTACTTCTACGGTCCATGAATAATTAGGAAAATTATTATAGTTAGGATCAATATCCGAGTATGCATGAAAATGATTATTTCCGCACAATACATTCAGCCAGGCAATTCCACCCAGGCCATTACCACCTAAACCTACCAGGTGAGCCAGATCAGCATCGCCCTGCAGGTCTGTTCTCAGGTTTGTATAGGTATTCAACACATTATTTGAATTATCTGTAGGAAAAGGATCCGGTGTAGTCCAGATATAAAAATGACCAATCATTGTATTGATTGATTCATTATCATATATGATGCTGGTATTATTAAAGAAGCCAGTGATATAATCTTCAGTCTGATTTACCCCACCTTTATTCTGATATAGCTCATAGTCAGCATCAAACCATACCCGTACACAATCTCCGTTATCTCTGGTTTCTAATGAGTTTTGATCTGTATCATTGTCCGGAGTATCAACAGTATGGCAATCCATATTTGGCTGAAAGCCCAAAGTTTTGGCATCATAAACAGTGATAAAATCCTTATCGGTCATTTTGCCCAGATCATACATCCCTTCTGTATCAGAGGAAATTATACCTGACATATTATCAGGATAGAAACTAATACCAGCTAAGCTATGGGGCTCACCTTCGATAATCCCGCGATAAAATGCAGCCTTCCCGGGCTTTAATTTGCGGCCATCACTGGTTTCTACCACACAATTCGGTGTGAGTATATTCTTCTCATAAAGCAAAAGTGTAAACTGTTTGCCCTCTGTACCATAAGGAATCTGAAGTCTGATGACTTTAGGCTTAGTTGCTACGATAGCACTACAAACACTCTTGTCCAGCTTAAAATAACAGGCGTTTCCTACTTGTTTTAAGCCTTCTTTGACATACGCGTTTGCCGTCACTACCTGTGCTACTACCGGTGCATCAAAAACAGCACGGTCCACCAGACGGTCTTGCAGATCCAGATAAATTTTTGATTGAGAAAAGCTAAAGGTGAGATTGAAAAAAATAAAAATTGTTAATAGTGTTAATCTCATTTTAAGTTAAATAATTTTAAGTTCGTAAAGCTCGGCGTAATATTTTTCCGACATTCGATTTAGGCAATTCGGAGCGATACTCTATTACTTTGGGGATCTTATAATTAGTCAAATATTGTTTCATATAATCGGTTAATTCCTGTGTAGTCAATGATTCATCTTTCTTCACCACGAACAGTTTCACTACTTCACCGCTTTTTTCATCCGGGATACCAATCGCCGCAGACTCCAATACTTTTGGATGACCAGACGCCACGTCCTCCACTTCATTGGGATAAACATTAAAGCCGGAAACCAGAATCATATCCTTCTTGCGATCAACGATAGTAAAAAAGCCATCTTCTGACATTTTACCGATATCACCGCTGCTAAACCAGCCATTGATGATAGCGCGAGCTGTCTCTTCCGGTTTATTATAATAGCCTTTCATGACCTGCGGACCTTTGATCTGGATTTCACCGGCTTCACCGACAGGCAGTTCCTGGCCAAAATCATCAATGATCCTGACTAAGGTACTGGGTACCGGATAACCTATCGTGCCTAATCGGGTGCTGCCATCCAAAGGATTGACGCAGGCTACAGGTGAAGTCTCAGTAAGGCCATAACCTTCCACGATTGCATTCCCGGTCAGGTTTTTCCATTTTTCAAACACATTACTCTGCAAAGCTGTCGCTCCGGCTACTACCAACTTCAATTTGCTAAAATCAACAGTAGCAAAATCAGGATGATTAAGCAATCCATTAAATAAAGTATTCACACCCGGCATCACTGAGATAGGGTATTTCTTCCATTCTTTGATTAATGCCTTCAGATCACGTGCATTGACGATTAAAACAGATGGACAACCCAGACTTAATAGCGCCAGACAATTGATCGTAAAGGCAAAAATGTGATATAGGGGTAATGCGCATAATGCCACCTCCGTAGATTCCTGCAACACAGAGAGAAAAAGCACTCTGACTTGCTCCATATTTGCCAGCAGATTCCTGTTTGTCAGCATAGCTCCTTTGGCAACGCCGGATGTTCCTCCGGTATATTGGAGTATGATCAGGTCATCCGGATGGGATTGAACTGCCGGCAATGGGAGTCCCTTTCCTTTTGCCAAAGCATCTTTAAATTTGATGCTTCCGGGGATATTATATGCCGGAACCATTTTCTTTACATAGCGGACCACTGAATTGACAATAAAACCTTTTACTGAGCCCAAAAGGTCTCCAACTCCGGTAGTAATCACGTGCCGGATATTAGTTCTACCCAATATCTTCTCATAATTAAAACCAAAATTCTCTGCAATCACCAAAGCTACTGCACCTGAGTCAACAAACTGATGTTCCATCTCGTGCGAAGTATAGAGCGGATTGGTATTTACTACCACCAGACCCGTCTTGATACAACCGATCAATGCAATCGGGTATTGTAGTATATTGGGCATCATCAGTGCGACCTTGTCTCCTTGTTTCAGACCAATACTATGCAGATAAGCACCAAACTGATCAGAAAGTTGATCCAGCTCCCGGTAGCTCATTGATTTTCCCATAAAATAAAAAGCCGGTTTATCACCCCACCTCGCAAACACACCTTTTAGATAGGAATTCAGGTCAGTCAGGTGATCCAGATTTATTTCTTTGGGTACACTAGATGGATAATGTTTCACCCAAACTTTTTCTGCATAAGTTCCCATTGTCTCCAAATAAAAATCAATTAGCTAAGCCACAAAGTTACTTTATATGAATGTATTTATCTAATAAAAAAGAATAATATTACAGTATCCTTACAAAGGCATCAACAATATTGTCTTACTATTGATGTATTCCATTAATGATGGCATTTGCATAATTATCCCAACTCATTTCATGGGTAGTCTCAGCAACATTTTTCCGGTCGATCGGCGAGTTAATGCTTTTTTCCATAATGGCTGCCATTTCTTCGATATTTCCGGGCGCTGCCAGATAACCATTATAACCCGGCTTGACAGTCTCCGGGAAGTGCCCCACTGCAGTAGCCAGCAAAGGCATATTGAAATTGTAAGCAATGGATTCTACGCCACTGGGCGTGGCATATTCATAAAATAAGAGCACAGAATCACTTACCTGAAAATATTTATGGACATCCTCATTGGGTATAAATTCATTGACTACCATGACTTTATCCCGGATCCCCAGGGAATCTATTAAATCCAATGGCCGGTAATCCTGTTCGTTATCCTGTTTTTTTAAAAAGAGCTTTTTTGCCAAACCGAAGACTACCGATTTGATCTTTGATGACAATTTACTTTTATCAATCGTATTCCAGAAGGATTCACCACAAATCAACAGCGACACATCATCACGTTGATCAGACAGCAATTTGAAAGCCCGGATGGCATTATGTAGTCCTTTATACTTTCGGATAAAGCCAAAAAATAAGAAAACATGAGGCTTGAGGTTATTGTCAGTTTTATAATGATTTACATTAAAATCCGGATCCGGCCGGAACATATCATACACCGGATGAAAAAGATTAATTACAGGTTTACCCTCGGAGTTTGTACTCTGATCTGACAGATAAAAATTTTGTTGCGGGAACAGGGCTTTAAGTTCATCATAGGTTTTCAATGCATGGGTGACATACATATCCGCCTGCCGTAGAGCATAGGAAGAAAAATGTCTGTCGAGCGAGCTGCCTTCTTTTTGGATCACAAAATGCAGATCAAACAGCACTTTGATTCCATCCCGACGTAGCCTGCGTGCTATAAAACCCAGTGGCAGACCTTGTATGGCTATCGACCATTGAAAAATGACCCCATCTGGCCGGAGTTCTTTAATCCTCAGGATAGTTTGCTTCCAGGAAAAAGGGTTATTGTAATTTAATAAATATTCTACCTTGATACCGGTACCTTCTAATTGATTACTACGGCTCTTCCTGTCTATAAAATCACGGGGAATGATCGCAGGATACTGTTGGGTCCAGGACAGGATAAAAACCTCATGCCCAGCCCTGTCTAAAGCCTTTGCCAGTGAGGTATTGTAATTGGCTATTCCACCCTTGAACATCGGCCCCGGGCCAAAACAGACTATTTTCATCCTTCATTCATTGCTTTGATACATTTGTCCAGACCCTTTGTCCAGTGTGCTAAAGGGAATCCAAAAACAGTATTGAATTTTGACTGATCCAATACTGAATAATGTGGTCTTGAGGCCGCTGTTATATATTCATGGGAAAGAATCGGTTTGACGGGGCAAGTGATTTTTGCCCTTTGCAAAATAGCAATAGTAAAATCATACCAACTGGTCACTCCTGCGTTTGCGACATTATAAACACCCGCAACATCCTCAATGGAAAAATCACCTTCAGATATCCCATTTATTATCCTGAGGGATTTACTGGCGAGGTCTCTTGCATAAGTAGGTGCACCAATTTGATCATACACTACCCTCAGTTCATCTTTTTCCTTCGCTGCCCTGATAATACTTTTAAGAAAATTATTTCCATCGGGTGAATACAGCCAGGATGTCCGGAAAATGAGGTACTTATCCCAAGCGTCAAC
>CAZGKN010000169.1:0-4682 GCA_964525915.1 uncultured Saprospiraceae bacterium
TAAGAACAAGCGGCGCAAAGCCAGTATGAACACTAGAACCGATGCGCTCACCTTTTATCTTCACGCCACATTGTTCTTCCAACCTGTAAAAAAACCTACATCTTTATCTATCCCCCGGATCTTTACTCCTGCTCTGGATAGAAAGTATTTCTTCTACGACCTTTCGATCGCTAAAATCTATCTTCTTTTTGTCCTCAAATTCCTGGTAGGTCTCATGACCCTTCCCGGCTATCAGGACAATGTCCCCTGATTGGGCTAATCTGGATGCTACTTCTATTGCTGCTTTCCTATCAGTGATGCTTAGTACATGAGCTCTTCTATCTTCATGCACCCCTGTCATCATATCTGAAATAATCGCATCCGGATTTTCATTCCTGGGATTATCACTGGTAAATATGGATTCATCACTCAACATCGAGGTGATATGCGCCATCTCAGGTCGCTTTCCATGATCTCTGTCGCCACCGCACCCTACAACCGTGATCAGCCGTTTGCCGGGATATAATACCTTGCGTAGTGTACTGAGTACATTCTTCAAGGCATCCGGTGTATGCGCATAGTCAATGATATAAGTCACCGAGTTGATCTCATCTCTGATCGTTTCCAACCTTCCCCGTGGTGGAGCCAGGGCACTGAGTTGAACACGAATCTCATCCTTATCAAATCCCAGCCTGTCCATCGCTCCGTACACTGCCAACACATTGTATGCATTGTACTCACCGGACAATCGGAGGTGAACCTCTACACCATTGATCTCCATCAGGAGACCTTCGATCGTATTTTCAATGACTTTCCCTTTGTAATTCGCGCTTTGCTTCAATGCATAATGGTATTGATGCGCTTTACAGTTTTGCAGCATCACCAGACCATTCTTATCATCGATGTTTGTCAGCGCAAAGGCATCTTTCTTCAATCCGTCAAAAAATGACTTCTTAGCCTTCAGATACTCACTGAATGTACCATGATAATCCAGATGATCATGGGTCAGATTACTAAATATAGCTCCGGCAAAATCAATCCCAGCCACACGTTTCTGACTTAATGCATGTGAGCTGACTTCCATGAACACATATTCACAACCCGCATCCAACATCTGCCGCAATAATTGCTGAAGATGGATCGGATCCGGTGTCGTATGAGTGGAAGGGACTACTGTATCTACTATACTATTTTCTACAGTAGAGAGAAGTCCGGCTTTAATCCCCATTCGGCGCACCAGATGGTGCATCAAGGTAGCAATCGTCGTCTTACCATTGGTACCGGTCACACCTACTACCTTCATCCTGGTAGATGGATTACCGAAAAACACGGCAGCCAGTTTACCGGCAGCTTCAGCAGAATCCTCCACCAGAATAATTCGATGATGATCCGCATCATCTGGTAAATATTCAGATATGATTGCTAAAGCGCCTGACAGTATTGCAGACTTAATAAACTTGTGTCCATCCACCTGTACACCACGAATTGCCACAAAGACACTGCCAGGCTGTACTGATCGTGAATCAATCGTCACATCCAGCACTTCACCTTCGATAGGTGGCTTCATGGACCATCCGGCTTCGTTTATCAGACGGGAAAGTAACATTTACTTCGTTTACTCCAGTTTTAATTCAATTCTCTGCCCGGATACCTTTGTACCCGGTGTAATATTTTGAGCAGCTACGTGGCCTGAGCCACTGATCACTGCACTTAACCCATTAGATTCCAGCGCATAGAGCGCATCTCTGAGGCCCATCCCACGTACATCCGGCACCAGGCCTTGGGGTTGATTGATAGCTATCAGATTCATAGTGGTGCCATTCAGATCAGTGCTGATCCATTGAGATCCGGATGACCCTTTTGATTCAGTATCGATACCCAGATTAGTAAAAATGCTTACATAATCCGTACGGATTCCTTTCTCTTTATTCGGGATATATATGGATGATGCTGTCATATCCGCTGCAGGTGTAATCTGCTTAAAAAACTGCGGATCGATCGACATACATTTTTCTGCAATAGAACAGAAAACCGGTAAAGCTGCCTGTGCACCATGGTAACCATTTTTACGAGGTGTAGTGATGACGACAATACAACTATATACAGGATTCTTAGCCGGAAAATAGCCGGCAAATGATGCTCTGTATCTGCCCAGATCGACTCCATAGTCCATACTGGCTGTGCCGGTTTTTCCTGCAAATGAGTACAGATCATTCTTCTTACCTCTGGCCGTTCCCCTGAGTACTACGCCCTCCAGTAGCTCATGCGCCTTTGCCACGGTCTCCGGGCTACAGATCTGTGGATTGATGACCATCGGTGGAAATGTTTTTACAGTCTCGCCCTGAGATTGAATCTCTGACACCAGATAAGGTTTCATCATCTTACCATTGTTTGCGACAGCATTGTAAAATGTCAGCAATTGCAATGGTGTGAATTGTGTCTCATAGCCATGGGCCATCCAGGCAAGTGTTGTCCGACTCCAGAGTTGCTTTAGATTATAGGGTTGCTTGATCAGCGGTTTGGGTTCACCTGCCAGATCTACACCCGTACGCTTATCCAGGTGGAATTGCTTCAATCGGTTGACAAACTGGAAAGCACCATTTTTGTCCTGACCATAGGCCTTTACTACTGCTTTTGAGATTCCGACATTGCTGGAGATCTCAAATGCCCGCTGCACGCTCACATACTTATTATGATTTCCTTCTGAGTCTTTCATTTCGCGACCACAGATGACATCTCTGCCATAATTCACATTTATTGAATCAGTCAGATTCACTCTGTGATCTTCCAGCATTGCCATAACTGAGGCCAACTTAAATGTAGAGCCGGGTTCGATACTATTTGCTATTGCATAATTATATAACTCTGCATAACCATTTTGTGTCTTGGTGAGATTTGCAATCGCCTTAATTGCTCCGGTCTTTACATCCATCACTATCACACAGCCATTGGCCGCATCATGATATTCCAGGGCTGAACGCAACGAAGAGGTTGCAATGTCCTGCATCTTTACATCCAGTGTAGTCACGATGTCTTCTCCATTTCTGGGCGAGATTTCTGTCAGGTCATTGATCGGTATGAGCGCCTTAGGCTGGATAAACCGCATTAGTCGTTTGCCGGATTCACCTTTCAGGTCATTATTATAATAACCTTCCAGACCTACCGGCTGTACATTCGGGCGAACATAACCGATGGTTCGCAGTGCCATATCACCGTAAGGCATGACGCGCCTGGATCGCTGATCTATGATTAATCCGGATTTTTGGGCACCCATTCTAAAAAGTGGGAATTGTTTCACTTTCAGCATTGTCTCATAGGACACACCCTGAGCTAGTGCAACATAACGTTGTTTCTGATTCTGTTTTGCGATGATCCATCGCTTTATCTCACCCGGAGTCAGATTGGGCTTCAGGTATTTCGAAATACAAATAGCCAGCGAATCAATATTTTTTGGAAAGATGTCATAGCGGGATGGATCTCTGCCATCCAACTTTTCTTTCATCTCCTTATAATATTGTATAGAAGCTAATGGATCAAAATGAATATCAAAATACGGCAACGAAGTAGCTAACAGACTCTTGTCATCAGAGTAGATATTTCCGCGTTCAGCCTCGATAGTTACTTCTTTGGTAGATCGCTTCTTACCTAATTCTACATAATAATCACCTTTAACAAAAGAGATATAGCCGATCTTAGCGATGACCGCAATGGCTATCAATACATATACAGCCCAAACGAGATATACACGCTGTAGAACTTCTTTTCTGTTGCCGGTAGCCATCTGTAGCTTACTTTTTATCAAGTACTACTAATACCGGAGACTGACCCCGCAAGCCGAGTCCACTCTCTTCTAAATTTTTCTGTACCTCTGAATAAGCACTTCGCTGTACCAGATTAGCTTTGAGCGACATGTGCTCCCAGTTTAATTCCTTAAGCTCTGATTTCAGTGAAGCGATCCGGCGGATCTTGTTTTCGGCGTAATGCGCGTTGGCTATGTAGATCAGACCCAGTACTGTGATAAAGCAGAAGAATAAAATGTTCCGCTTTAGCATCCTGACACTGAGTGCGTCTATCTCACGCAAACCTTTAAGTGTAGAAAGATTTTTTTCCATGTTGTAGTTTCAAATTTTGAGACCTTAGTCTCCCTGCTTACGCAGATAAAAAATGTTTTCTTAGTCCTTTATCACAGCTTTCTGGCTGCTCTTAGCTTCGCACTGCGTGCTCTGCTGTTTCTTCTTATTTCATCTTCAGAAGCTTCAACCGGTTTCTTATTGATTGCTTCCAAAGGTTTTTGGATATTTCCGTATTTATCCCGGGCTAATATCCCGTCAAAATTCCCGGTTTTGAAAAAGTTCTTGACCAGCCTGTCTTCCAGTGAATGGAAGGTAATCATTGCCATTACTCCACCCACTTTAAGTACTTTCACCGTCTCGATTAATAATTGCCGGATCACTTCCATCTCCTGATTGACTTCGATACGCAGTGACTGAAACACCTGAGCCAGATACTTTTGGCGGTTCCCAAAAATGACTGGTTCGATCAACTGCAGGAATTCTGTGGTCTTCACCGGACGAAGGCGTTCTCTGTTCTGAATGATATGCCTTGCCAGAGTTTTTGCATTTCTGACTTCTCCGTATTCAGAAAAAACCTGTTGCAACCTGTCTTCTGAATAGCGCATGATCACATCGTAGGCAGTCACAGCT
>CAZGKN010000170.1:0-4446 GCA_964525915.1 uncultured Saprospiraceae bacterium
AATCCCGCATGACGATTACTGTACGCTGAATTTCAGGGATAACCCGGAGTGCAGCATCCAGGACTTCCTGGATCTCAGCGGTCGAATCAGATTCTGTAATTAAGGGTAATTCGGTGATTTCAAAAGTAGAATTTCGCTTGCTCGACCTGAAATGATCGATCATCTTACGATAACCTACGGTGTACAGGTAATTTTTTGAAGTCTGAAATTCGACATTTCTGACATTATTCCACAGAACGAGGAATGTTTCCTGTACCCAATCTTTTGCCTGATCCCGGTCATTGCCGGATTTAGCGAGAAAGCGATACAGTGAGTCCGCATATAAATCAACTGTTTTATTATATTCCGTAATTGTCACAATTTTGTTTATATATGACTATACGGTCAGAGTGGGGTAAAAGTTACAAGAGATAGAAATTTTTTTTATTTATTGTTCGATAATGAATTTGAAACCTACGCCATGGATGTTTTCAATTTTTAATTTCGGATCGACGCTGAGATATTTTCTTAGTCTGGAGATAAACACATCCAGACTACGTCCTAAGAAATAATCATTTCTACCCCAAAGTTCTTCGAGGATTTCACCACGTTTGATCAGTGCGCCTCTGTGATCACAGAAATATTTCAGCAGATCGGCCTCTTTCTGCGTGAGTGTCATATTTTCATTATTATATTTTAAGATCAGATTAGAATAATCAAAAATGAAATCCCCAAAGGAAACTGTCTGATTATCTCCTGGTGAGCCTATTTTACTGCGACGATTGAGGAATATTTCTATTTTGAGAAATAATTCCCGTGTGTCATACGGCTTGACTATATAGTCATCAGCTCCGAGTGAGAGGCCCTCTATCTTGTCGTCAGGCAATGATTTTGCAGTAAGGAATAGAATAGGAATCGAGGAATTATTCTCACGAATCGTTTTTGCTATTTCGAAACCATCAATTTTAGGCAACATGACATCGAGAATGCAGATATCATATTGATTTTTTTTAAATCCCTGCAATGCGGATTTCCCATCAGCGTAATGATCTACCATATAACCTTCATTCGCCAAAGCTTCAGAAGTCAGAAAAGACAATGTCTCATCGTCTTCTACATAAAAAATTCTTGCTTTATTCATATTTTAGGAATTGTAATTATAATATTAGTACCTTTTTCTATTTTGCTTATTATTTTAATTTTCCATTTATGTGCTTTACATACATTTTGCACATAGTATAATCCCAGACCAAAACCTTTCACATCATGCCTGTTGCCGGTTGTGTGCCTGTAATATTTACTGAAAACTTTTTTCTGCGTCAATTCATCCATGCCTATTCCATTATCTGATATGGATATTTCCACTTTTGAGGGTTCATTGACAGCGTTGATTTTGATGTGCGGTGATTCTGGCGAATATTTTATCGCATTATCGACCAAATTATCCAGAATATTACAAAAATGAACCGGATCAGCCTGGATAATTAATGGTTCAGCAGGCATGTTAATTTCCAGCTTGCCATTTTCTTTTTCAATTCTTATTCTGAAAGATTCCGATAGATTATCCAGTACCACTTGTAAATTTAGAGGTTCTTTATTGATTACAAAGTGATCCTTTTCCATTTTTGCGAGATCAAGTATTTTCTCTACGTGATTGGTCAGGCGCTGATTTTGTTGGCCGATGATACTGGTAAGCCTCTGTATATAACCTGAATTGGCCGTCTCTGGATAATCACTGATAGCAGTTGTAGCTAATTTAATATTACTCAGGGGCGTTTTAAATTCATGGGTCATGTTATTGATGAAGTCCTTCTGCAATTCTGAAAGTTCATTCTGCCTGATGATTACCCAGAGTGCATAGAGATAGACAAGAATGGCTCCCACCAATAATAAACTGAGTAGCAGAGCTATTTTCAGGTCAATGATCATGCCGAAATTTTTATTCGGAAAGAGTACTCCAAAATAATAATTTAATCCCGCTATAGTAGGTAGAAATGAAGGGGAGACTCTGGGTTGAATGCCAGATTTGTATTCTGAATTCAGGTGAATATAATTTCCATAGACCATTTGATTATCGGAGCAATCATAAATTCCATATTCAAAATCTTCATTGATATGATGTTCCTGAAATTCTTTGATCAGGAAATATTCAAGTATGTCGATATTAATATTGTCGTTGATATTTACGACATAATAATTTGGCGTGATCTGATTTATAAATTTAGTCCGGGGAAGAACAGATCCATTCAGCTCAACTAATTCCTGAGCTACTTTAGCCAGTGTCGTTTTTACTTTTTGGGAAAATTGTTTCTCATTTAGATGCCACAACTGATATACCCAATACCCCTGTGCCAGAATAATGGAAGCAATGGCGAGCATGCTCAGAAAAGCAATCCAGCGAATTTTATTTTTTGACATAAAACTTTATCTGCTCTTGTCTGTGTATATCTGAATATTTGTACAACACCTGCATCTGAACTTTGTTGTGCCAATTAGCTTTTGATGGCTATTAACAAAGTACTAAAATGTTTTTTCGATTGGATTTATTGTATCTCAGCAAAGTATTTTAGCTGAAATGTTAACTATTGGGAATTGTAGCAAAATCCCTCTCTATATAATTAATCGGGGAGTGGTTAAAATTAAGCAGCACAACAAATAAATTAAAAATTTATTTATGAATTAATTAAATAGATATAACTTTGCAGTCTGAATTTAATAATAATTTTATTTCAGGATTTTGGTCTGATGTAATTTTAAATTAATAATTGAAAAGCTTTGAATGCCGGTGCTATTAAACAATTTAAACAAAAATTAATTTTTGAATGAAGAAGATTGGGATATTATTCGGGCAAGAAAATACCTTTCCTCAGGCTTTCGTAGATCGCATCAATGATAAGAAAGTCAAAGGGATACAGGCTGAGTTTGCTCATGTAGAAGAAGTCTTTCAGGGACGAGGTTCCGGTTATGAAGTTTTATTGGACAGAATTTCTCAGGATGTACCCTTTTATCGCGCATTTTTAAAAAATGCGGCGTTGAATGGTACTGCTGTGATGAACAACCCATTTTGGTGGAGTGCAGATGAAAAGTTTTTCAATAATGCATTAGCTACTAAAATCGGAGTTCCTGTGCCTAAGACCTATTTGTTGCCGTCCAAAGATATGCCGAAAGACACTAGTGGAAATACTTTCAGGAATCTGAAGTATCCGTTGGATTGGGGTGCCATGTTTGAAGATATTGGCTTCCCGGCATACATGAAGCCACACAGTGGCGGCGGATGGAAGAGTGTCTATAAGACCAGGGACATAGAACATTTATTTGACTCTTATGGTGAGACCGGTGATTTAGTCATGTTATTCCAGGAAGAAATCGTATTCGAGTCCTATTTCAGATGTTATTGTCTGGGTGGTAAATATGTGCGAATCATGCAATATGAACCACGAAATCCACATCATCTACGCTATGTAAGAGATGGTGGGCCTGTGGAGAAAGCCTTGTTGGATAAAATTCATGGTTATGTTCTGGCCTTAAACGCAGCTTTGGGCTATGACTTCAATACAGTAGAGTTTGCTGTGAAAGATGGTGTGCCTTATGCAATTGATTTCTGCAATCCGGCGCCAGATGCTGATTTGTATTCTATCGGTGAAGATAACTTTGAATGGGTAGTCGAGAACGCCGCCAATATGGCGATTGAGCGAGCTCAGGCTCATCAGGATGGAAAAGATAACCTTACCTGGGGATCATATATCAGACAATCTGTATTAGGTAGTTTGGTTGATGGCTCATCAGTAGCAGACGGAAAATCAAAAGCGAGAAAATCAAAATCGGTTGAATCAAATACTACTGCTGCTCCTATAAAGCGTGGCCGCCCACGTAAAGAAGTCTCAGAAGAGGATTTGAATAGGCCTAAGCGTGGCCGCGGTCGTCCACGTAAGGAAAGATCAGAGGAAGATCTAAATAGACCAAAACGTGGTCGTGGTCGTCCTCGCAAAGAAAGGTCAGAGGAAGACCTGAACAGACCAAAACGTGGTCGTGGTCGTCCACGAAAGGAAAGATCAGAAGAGGATCTGAACCGACCAAAGCGCGGCCGTGGTCGTCCACGTAAGCCAGTTTCACCGGAAGACCTGAATAAGCCTAAACGCCCGCGTGGTCGTCCACGTAAACCTGTTTCTCCGGAAGATTTGAATAAGCCAAAACTTCCGCGTGGTCGTCCACGTAAACCTGTTTCACCGGAAGATTTGAATAAGCCGAAGCTGGGCAGAGGCCGGCCAAGAAAAGAAGTTGCAGTTGCTTCTGTAGCTCCGATTTCTGATAACAATGCAAAAAAAGAATCTATGAAGAAAGTAGCAAAGAAAGTAACATCGCCAAAAGCAAAAGCTACGGCTAAGAAGGAAGTAGCGAAGAAAGTAGCTGCACCAAAAGCAAAAGCTACGGCTAAGAAGGAAGTAGCGAAGAAAGTAGCTGCACCAA
>CAZGKN010000170.1:4546-4615 GCA_964525915.1 uncultured Saprospiraceae bacterium
AGGCAAAAGCTACTGCTAAGAAGGAAGTGGCGAAGAAAGTAGCTGCACCAAAGGCAAAAGCTACAGCTA
>CAZGKN010000171.1:0-4613 GCA_964525915.1 uncultured Saprospiraceae bacterium
AAAACTTGCTTCAGCGATTTCTATGGTTTGTACGACAATGGCCTCTGCGTTTGTGGCGCTTGATTTTACATTTGGCTCTTTTTGCCAGACTGTTGCCCGGTATAGGCTTACAAGTGCATTATTATGAATTTTATAAATGGCGGATTCTCATTTGGATCGGAGAATTATTTCTCAATTTACTTGACTTAACAGGATTTCCTGAAATTTATGAAACTATCGATGAATGGATCAAATGGAAGACCCGCCCATTAATTAAAAAAGAGAATGATCTGATCCAGGAAATATTTGGCCAGCATATCAATACATCTTTATTGCTTATTGATACAAAGGCTTCGTGGTTTGCCCGAAAATACAAGATTGCTTATGTAACCTTCAATACCGTTAATTGTCATGGTGCTATATCCGATGATTTATTGATCCATGAAGTGACTCATTGCTGGCAATATCAGCGATTTGGTTCTGTGTATATACTCAGAGCGCTATTAGGGCAAAAAACCAAAGCTGGATATGATCCGGGTGATTTAAGCAAGTATAACAATCTACCCATGGGTGAATTAATAAAAAAATACAATTACGAACAACAGGCGGAAATTATGTCCGAATATTTTAAAACTATCCATGGCTTGCCTACAACTTACCTGGCTCAAAAAACTGAATTAATCACCATCAAAGAGCAGCTCCTGTCTTGATCAACTCACGTTAACTTACCTGATAAAATTAATCTGATTCGCCGATAGGCAATAATCAAAATTGACACATTAATAATAAGATGCAATAGAATCACTGGTAAGAGTTGCCCCTGTTCCATATATAAATTTCCAAGCAAAATGCCCAAAATAAAAGAACTTACTATTCCCACACCACCCTGATAACTATGGCCCCAGGAAAATATAAAGGCCGCCAATACTATCAAAGCCTGTCCATCCAGTCCGGTGATGGCATATAAATGATTGATTAATATCCGTCGGAATATCAGTTCTTCAGACACGACCCCAATTACTATCATTAGAGCAAAAAAACTTAGCTCTTTATAGGTATCCGGCATAAACCTGACTGGTAAACCCATATATTGTTTATCACTCACTGATATTAAAAATGCAGATCTGGGGAATCGTATTATTGTCATGACAAAATAAACTGGTAGCGTGGAATATAATAGTAAAGGCTCTATTACCTTAAAATTGTCCCCACTCAACTCTGAGGGAAAATACAATACTGCAGATGGATACAAAATAAATAACAGTAATACTAATGCCAGATCCTGGAGATTTTGCAATTGGTAAAATGTGACCTTGCTACTAAGGTGAATTTTACGTATCAACGTACCTCTTATCATCGCAAAAAGACCTACGCTAACGATTAAAAGAAGTGACAAAAAAGAGAATAACATATTACAAGATAGACATTAATTAATCTAATTAACAATTATCAGTAGTACTATCAGAAAGTGGGAACCAATGCATATTTAACCTACAAATGAGTCCATCGCATAAACCATACAGGGAATCCACCAGCTTCATTGTAGGATTCATGATACACTTTAAAACCAAAGCGCTCATACACGCGCTTATTCTGTTCCATTGTTGTTTCAGTGTATATGTCTGAATTATTTTCTTTAGCTATTCGCATAATTCCAAAAGCCAGCTCACGCGCTGAACTACCTTGCTTTTCTTCAGCCAATGCACCATAAAACCAGAAATAGAGAAAGGGTTTATCGGTAGGATGATGCTTTGAAACTTCATTTGAATGTTTAATAATCTGAGGCAAGCGCCTGAGTGAAAAAGCACTGACAACTAATCTTAGCTGCAGGTAAATATCGTATAAATTCCTACCTTTTTCACCTTTCCAATAACAAATCGCCACTGCTTTCCCATTATCAGACAAATACACTGCCTCCCGTCTGATCGCAAAATCAAAGGCATATTGAGCCAAACGCCGTATAAAGCGAGGATCTTTGTAATCACGGAGCATGAAGCGCAAGGTCGGTACTTGTGCATATTTCTCACTAATAATCTTAAGTACCAGTGATTTATCTGTTATCTGCGCTTTCCTCACTGAAAATAGTAATGACTATTGGTCGAAATTCAAGTAAACTAACCTGAGTCGGAATAAATTGATGCTTCAAAGTTCTATTAATGATTCACTTTTTTAAACAGAAAACCTGTCAGAATAATAAAACACTTATTTAGTTGCTTTCTTCGCTATCCTTTTCCAGCTCTTCCTTTGCTTTTTTATTTCTCCACCACATATAGCCCAATGAGCCCATAAGGATATACGGTGTAGCCAATAAATAAAGAATTCCTTTATTCAAACCTTTAGCCTGCGTTCCCCCTTCTCTCAAATTTGTCTGGCCCGTCATACTGCACATCGGGCACTGCGCATTCAGGTCAGCAACTTGTGTAAGGGTAATAAGAAAAATAAACACAGTAAATACTTTAGTTATTTTTTTCATTGTATCAAACATTTATTCCATTGAGTGCTTCCACAGCAATTATTTCCGGCATTCTGTTTTTAATTACCTGCTCTACTCCGGCTCTCATAGTCAGAACTGACATAGTACACCATTCACAGTTACCTACCCATTTCACTACCAATCGTTTATCATCGGTTACTTCGATGATTTCTATATCCCCACCATCGACATTCAGGTGAGGTCTGATCTCATCCAGCGCGCTTTCTACTTTATTTAATAATTCTTCCTGTGCTGTCATCGTGACTATTTCTGAATCTGAACAATTTTTGATTTACCGTTAGTAGCCAGAATTTTATCTAACTGCAAGATAAGCTTTTTTGCTATACTTTCAAACATAACCTGTACATCACCGTTTGATTTACCGGACATTGGTGTACCTGCATCACCGTCCTCTCTGATACCCATGATAATCGGCACCTGACCTAACAAAGGTGCATCACTGAGTTCGGCCAATTTAGCTCCTCCACCTTCGCCGAAAATGTAATATTTATTGTCCGGTAATTCAGCGGGTGTAAACCAGGACATATTTTCTACTACACCTATAATCGAAACATTGATTTGTTGCATTCTGAACATATTCATAGCCCGTACAGCATCAGCCAGTGCGACATCCTGCGGAGTAGTCACCATGACAGCTCCGGACAAAGGTACTGATTGTACTAATGTCAACTGTACATCACCTGTTCCCGGAGGCAGATCCACTACTAAGAAGTCAAGCTCACCCCAGAGACAATCATCAATAAACTGTTTGATGATTCCTGCCAGTCTTGGGCCCCGAAGCACCAGCGCCTGATTCTGATCTACGATCATGCCAATACTAATCGCTTTCAATCCATCAACATTGGCTGGTACCAGCTTGGGCTTACCATACGTATTATCTATATCAGGTCTCTGATCTTTTATGCCCAACATAGTAGGAATTGAAGGACCATAAACATCAGCATCCAGAATACCGGTTTTATAACCCATGCGTTTCAATGCCATGGCTATATTCACCGAAACCGTTGATTTTCCTACTCCACCCTTACCGGATGCGACAGCAATGATATGTTTCACCGCAGGCAATACACCCTCATCTGCATTGAGGAAGGCTGCTTTTTTGCTGATATGCATATTAATATCCAACTCAGGATAAGAATCCTGAATCAACATTGCAATTCGCTCATGGACACCAGATTTTTCCCGATCGTCTAATTTTGTGTCAGCTAATGTGATATTCAGTTCTCTACCATCAAGGCTGATGTCGTGTATCAAACCGGTTTCTAATATGGATATTCCTGATTTGGGGTCTTTTACTTGTGCTAATAACTCTTTTATCTCACTAATATCGAATTCCATCATTACGTAAATAATTCGCTGCAAAGTTACTATTCTAAACCTGGTAAATAAAATTATCCTCCGGGGAATCTCATATTAACAAAATTGAAAAAATGTACATTTGCGCTGAATATGCAAATTCATCGCGACATTGCTAATCTGCCGTCTTTCCATAGACCAGTCCTGACCATTGGTTCATTCGATGGTGTTCACCGGGGACATCAAACGATAATAAAAATATTGAATGAAAGAGCAGCACAGCAAAATGGCGAATCTGTATTAATTACCTTCGAACCGCATCCACGTTTGATTGTAGAACATAAAGATCCGTTTTACATTTTATCTACCTTAGCGGAGAAAATCTATTTATTGAGGGATTCAGCATTGGATCATATTATAGTGGTCCCATTTGATCATACATTTTCATCACAATCACCGGAAAATTATCTGGAACATTTTATTTACCAGTCCTTTCAACCGGTAGAAATAGTGATCGGCTATGACCACCGGTATGGCACAGGCAGGACGGGTGATTTACGATTTATGCAACAATATTTTTCAGGAAGAGATATTAAAATTACCGAAGTAGATCCTGTGTTGATTCAGGATATAGCGATTAGTTCATCCGCCATACGCCGGGCATTAAATAATGGTGATTTGCACACTGCCTATGATTTAGCCGGGCATCCTTATCTAATCAAAGGTAATGTAGTACAGGGTGACCGAATAGGCAGGACGTTGGGCTACCCTACGGCGAATATTCAGGTAAATACAAAAATCAAGTTGTTACCACCGGACGGTGTCTATGCAGTATGTACAGAAT
>CAZGKN010000172.1:0-4565 GCA_964525915.1 uncultured Saprospiraceae bacterium
CCACACTTCATACATTTCCCTCCTTTAGCTTTGGGAATAGCTTTTTTTGGAGGAAGACTTTTGCTTTTTGTTTTCATTTTGTAAAGAGATTTCAATGTCAAAAGTAATTGTCGAAGAAGCTTTTATGCTCTTTGACAATTCAAGATGAATACCATACAAAGTATTAAGCTTTAGCACTTCCTTCAGAATATGCTCAATGTATTTTGGATGACTTGGGGCTATTCTGAAATGATAACAATGCCCCATGAATTTAATATTCATTGTAGCATATTCATCAACAGCATCAATGACAGCAACAAGATGTGCAAAATATATCTCATCATTGTCTTTAATAATGTTAGGAAATCCCTGTCTTAATACTTCCATGTTAATTTCTTGGATCAGGTAGACAATATCCTGATTGATACAAAGTCACTGTACCAAGTTCGGAAATTGTATAGCTCCTTGCACAGAAGTAGAAATCCTTAGTATCATCTAACACCTCAGTGTGAGCAACCAAGTCACAATCCACATAGGTGAGAGTCACTGTACCTAAGAGTGATCCATTGGCTACATATGTATTGCATGTAGGATTGCAACACTCGTTTCCAGCTACTTCTACCCATCGCCCTACTTTAGGCATAGATTTTCTATAAATAAGTGTACCGGAAATTTTTCTACCAGCACCATCGAGGCGAACAAAGGCTCTCAAATCTTTACGTAAGCTCATAGTTTTTAAGGTTTAAGGGTTAAATTCATTAATCATGTCTCCGTTCATGTAATCATAAACGTCCAAATGCACCCAACTAACATTCTTCTCCAATCGAATAGGAACAACAAGCAAGAATGCATTATCCCTGATTTGTTGACGAGCTTGTTCAGCAGTCATACCAGAGGGAATAAAATCTATTCCAGCACCATTGCAATGAGCGGATAGATAGAGTTGATTTTTCTTGGTTTTTGCTTTAACAATATCACAAATGTTACATCTTAGTCCTCTTTCATCATAAACTCCTCCTTTATGATAAGTGTTCACTGTCATTCCTACTTTCAGAATATCACGTCTGACAATTAAAATTGTTTGAAGTAGATTATCATCAAGAAACTGCCAACTTCTTTCTCCAAAAGCATTATATGTGTGAGGACAAACTAGTTCCCTCACATCAAAATACTTCTTTAAGTCTGTTATTAACTGTTTTCTGTTCATTTTAGTAAAGCAGATTGTATTTTTCTTTAAGAGCTTTCAGTTTAGATGTATAGTACCAAGTGCAATGCTTCTTGGACTCTTCATGATTTAGCACAATATCAATCTGATTATCAAGAAAAGGATCTTGACCAGTATGATATTTAGCTTTGTAGAAACAGGGATAACCATCTTGTATTGTACTGGCTATTCCTGCATTGTGATAGATTTTATGTGTGTCAAGCTTTGAAACAGGATCAGGAGCCCAAGCAAAATTCATTTCAGGAACCACTCTGGTTTCTTTACCTGTAAACCATAGATTCCATAACAGTCCCCACATATCTGCACACCAGCTTTGGAATCCCTTACTCTCATTCTCAAAATAAGTTCTGTTTATTGTAAGTAGATAACGTCTGATGGACATGGTATCATTCATCATCTTTTTCCAAAAAGCTGCATTCACACCTTTTAAGAGATATTGAGCTCCTCCGGAGTGCATGTTGTGAACTTCTGCTGTTTGTCTGCTCACTCCCACCAAGGCTGTTGCTCCTGCTAATACATCAATACCTTTGTACTGTTCAAGCATTTCTGGTTTTACATCTCTTACCTTCGAGTCAAAATATGTAGCATTAATGTAGCTGTTTGAATCTGAAAGGTAACAAACATCATCATCTATAAGATGACTGACATTAAACCCTTCGACAAAGTATATATCTGCATCACAATAGAATATTGCATCTTGTTCCAATTCAGGATGAGCTTCAAAGTGTTTCCAAAGGGTGTAAGGACGTAAAATTGGAATATACGTGCCTAATAAGGGATTCACTGTTCCATCATCCTTATAGAAATGAAACTGTGCTTCAGGATACAAGTCTATAATCTGCTGCCATTTAGGATTTTGTTCACGATTAAGAGGAACAAACAGTAATACAATTGCTTTATCAGAATTTCCTTGTTCTCGTAAACTTTCAAGCCATAAATGGACTTGCCAAGTGAAATATGTGTCATCGGGCTGAACACACACAAAATGTAGTTGTTTCATTGATTGTTGGTTTAAAGCCAGTGGAAATTTTCATTAATAGCAACATCCACTGGATTTGTTGCTTCTGGTAATTCAAATGTATTAGGTCTTATCTTATTGTAAATAGTAGCTACAGCTTCACTGCAATAAAATCTGTTTTCAGCTTTTTTACCTCTTGGTCCAATCCACTTTCCTGTTTTAATCAACCATATCTGAAATAGGAAGTTAAAATAGTCATATCTGGTGATTTTCAAACTATAATGTTCAGCAATTCTTGAAATCTCTTTCTTTTCTATATCTGACAGGGGTTTGTTTGGTGTTATAATATCCACTCTATTCCAATCAGGATATGCTTCTTCTATAGGATGTATTTTAAAGCCTTTTCCAACTGCTTCTGCCACATTTAATCTTCCCCAAATATTCACCACAATAGCACTATGATGATAGTTTGGGATAGCATCATACCCAAGCTTCTTTTTGTATATTCTCATGTAATATTGAATACATTTGGCAATAAAAGATTTACCATCTCTTACACAAAGAATATCTCCAACCTTTACAGGTACACCCTCATAGAAGTAGTTATCCATTTTGATCTCCGTTTTTACAACCATTTTCCCACTTATGGGATAAAATAATAGTCTCACTTATCAAGCCGTGTAAGAACCTCTCACAAGCTATCTTAAATCTGGAATACTTTGAGTTAACTATATGATCATCTGCAAGCTGCTGTAAATCTTTCATAAAGTCATTTATTGCAGTCTGTTGAATTACAATATAATACTTCAGAAAGTTTTCTCCATATAATTCCCTCACCTGCATTCTGGCCTTTAAAGCAGCAGCTTCCATTTTGGTAGTGGTTTGTTCCATCATCTCATTGGTAAACTGCTCACTCATCATATCCTCAGCCAACTCAACAATTCGTTCACATTGACTATCTATCAACACCTTAGTTTTACTATCAATGTTTCTGTTATAATAAATATAACCCCTAACTGCTGCTCTCAAGGACTCAATGACTCCTTTCTTAGTGGTCATATCCTCTACAATGGATAGTGTTCGGGTTATTTTACTAAGTTGTTTTGTAGTATCGTCTTTCAAAGTATCAATCTTTCTATGTATAGAACGATTGGAGTAGTACATCAGAAGTTTGATTCCAGCGAATAAGGCCGCCATAAAAGCTGCTATTCCACTTAACAGAGTTCCTAAAGAAGGTGTTAGTTGTTCCATTTCATTCAGTTTTGTTTCGCATTAATTCTGTTTTGTCAGCACTTCCCTTAGAGCTTCCAAAGAAATACGCAACTATAACACTTCCCCATCCAAGAATTACGCCTATTCCAGTGTTAAGAACGTCTCTGTTGTTTTCAGGGATATCCTTATATATCAATATACCAATCACTATAAATAGTAGTATTAATACCACTATAGCAAAAGCATATTGAATAATCTCTTTTGTTTCTCTTGTTAGTTTCATATTTTTTTATTTTAAGCATTAAAAATTCTTCCAATTATACAAGTTTGTCCTACTTCAGGAAAAGGATTAGAAACATTATTGGATACATAACCCTGTTTCTGATTCGGACAGTTTCTACACCTTCAATTGTTCCATTATCTGCTGCTCCTTGATCTTGTCCGGGAACATTAGAATGTCCTGCTGATGCTGCTAATCTTCTTGCCATAGTTTTATTTTTGTTTTGTTTCTCAAAGTTTCAAAGGTGAACTAAATCAGTTGCCACCCTGCGGGGTATTCTGTAGGCGACCACACATTAGCATTTATTATTGATTCATAAACCGGACTATCAGCATCAGGAAAATGCACCCTGTCGCCCATTTGGTACGCATCATGCGCCCCGGTTGGTTGCTGCCATACAGGGTAATCATTCCCCGTTGGCGTGATAATCAGAAACAAAGCAGGTGTTTGCTCCGGTGAGTATTGCATTCTGTAATGTGATTGTAGACACTTAGCAATCAGTTCACCGTATTGATAACATTGGTTAAGTTCGCACCATTGCCCTATTTCCGGTAACGGTGGAAAATTAGTAGGGTATTGCTGGCTGATGTGGTAGTTAAGTTCGCCCTCTGTGGCAAAAACAAAAACAGGCACATCATCATCTGTAAAGATGGTAGTCGGGTGGCTGATAATTAAATCATCCCCTATCATTGCGTAATTTTGCGACAATATCTGTTTCATTATGCTCCGAGATTTACTGTTGTGATTGATTTAGCGATCTTTAACGCAGCGACAGCATCTGTAACAGACTGCGGAGGGCTTGCATAATCGGCATAATCGTTTATTGTGATCGTTGCTGGTAGTGTGCCTGTGCGGTTAGTTAGCTGTGTTAACAATGTTACCATGTCTGCACTTGACATTTTTGCAATGCG
>CAZGKN010000173.1:0-2918 GCA_964525915.1 uncultured Saprospiraceae bacterium
CGGTGTATCTTTTAATATCAGAGGAAATACCTCCATTAACGGCGGTGGCCCGCTTGTGTTAGTAAATGGAGTGCAAATGGATCCTAACCTGATTAATCCCGCTGATGTTGAGAGTATTTCTGTACTGAAGGATGCAGCTTCTGCAGCAATCTATGGGGCACGTGCAGCTTATGGCGTAATACTGATTACAACAAAAGGAGGTAAAAGAAATCAAAAGCCTTCGGTTGCTTTGTCAATGAACGTTGCAACCAATACACCCACTGTTATCCCTAAGTATATGAACTCAATGGAATATGCTACCTATATGAATGAGGGATTTAAAACTACCAATGGTCGGCCCTACTTCGATGAAGAAACGATGACACATATCCAGAATTACTTTAACGATCCTGAAAATAATCTCCCGGTTTTTCACCATTCATCTGATGCGGAAAACTTTTACAGGTATAACGGAAATACAAACTGGACGAAAGAATTGCTTAAGGATAATTATCCTATGCAACAATATAATGCCAATATAACCGGCGGAGGAGACAAGGTAGCTTACTATACTTCTTTAGGATATTTTAATCAAAAAGGTATTTCAAAGCCCGGTAATGAAAATTTTGATCGCTACAACTTTGTTCAGAATATCAATTATGATGCAAATAAATGGCTGAATCTCAGTGTAAGGGCTGTACTGAATAGTAATATAAACAAAATGAATCCTCAAAATAAGTGGAATAGTTTCAATAGTGACAATATGTACATAGCAGGGGATTCAAGACCTGTTATGCCGGTATATCATCCAGATGGCCATTATGCTGGGTATAGCGGAAACGGTTATTTCACTAACATGGTGGCATATTTAACTCAGGGTGGATATCAAAAAAGCACATCCAATGATTTGTGGTTAACAGGTGCAATAAAGATCACTCCTCTTCCATCGTGGACTATAAATGTTGATTATACTTTTAATAAGTATTATGGTACTTATCTTAATGTAATGAAAGAGTATTGGGATTACGATGCTCTTGGACCTGCTGTATTGTTTCCCCACACTACTCCAAATGCCGTTACACGTAGGAGCTATGATAATAGGTATACAGCATTTAATGCATACTCAGAGTATGAGAAAACCTTTGCTCAAAAACATTATACGAAGCTAATGGTTGGATTCAACCAAGAGTATAGCGGGATAAGCTATTTTGATGCCCAGCGACAGAAGCTCATAAGTAATGATATCCCTTATATGAGTGTTGCTTATGGAGACAGGGTTGTAAATGATGCTGCTTCTGAATATGCAATACGAGGAGCGTTTGCCCGTCTGAATTATACTTATGACAACCGCTATTTGTTGGAATTGAATGGCAGATATGATGGTTCATCTCGGTTCCCCTCAAATGATCGGTTTGCTTTTTTCCCATCTGCTTCTGTTGGTTGGAGAATTTCAAATGAAGATTTTTTTTCAGGATTATCAACCTTGTTTCAGGAGCTTAAATTCAGAGCTTCTTATGGTAATCTTGGCAACCAGTCAATTGTAAACTACTATCCTTATATAGCTACTTACAACATGAGTGAAATCTCATACCTGCTGAATGGAGAAAAGCCTATGTCAGTTCTGGCACCAGGCTTGGTTAGTCCTACACTTACCTGGGAAAAGGTTTCGCAGTACAATTTTGGATTGGATTTTGTAATGCTTAATGGTCGGTTTAACGGTAGCTTTGATTTGTACAGAAGGGATACAAAAGACATGTTGACCAAATCAAAGGCTCTCCCGGCTGTGTTGGCAACCTCAGAGCCTCAGGCAAATGCTGCCAATATGAAAACAAATGGTTATGAGGTGACTCTTAATTGGAGTGAAAAACTCTCCAATGGAATAAGGTATGGATTGGGGTTGATCTTTGCCGATGCTCAATCAATGATTACAAAATATGACAATCCCAATAAAATTTTATCTGACTACTATGTAGGTCAAAAATTGGGAGAAATATGGGGCTTTATAACAGAGGGGCTTTTCCAGTCTGATGCAGAAGCTGCCACACTTGACCAATCACAGATTGCAGGTCATCAATTTCTTGCAGGTGATATTAAATTTCGGGATCTGAATAAAGACGGGAAGATTACCCGTGGAAGTCAAACTCTGGATGAACATGGTGATCTTACGATTATTGGGAATAACACCCCGCGCTACAGCTATGGCATTCGTGGAAATATTGAGTGGCAGGGATTTGATCTGGACATATTCTTGCAGGGAATAGGAAAACGGCAACTTAATATTTCGAACAGAACTTATTTTCTGAGTCATTATAACAGTGAGTGGGCAGTTCCTCAAAAAATAAACACCGACTATTGGACACCGGAGAATACTGATGCCTATTTTCCACGACCCCGGGTAGGCGGCGCACCGGAAATAAATCAGACACAAACAAGGTTTCTTCAGAACGCAGCTTATTTGAGGTTAAAACAATTAACGCTGGGCTACAATATTCCCCAAAGGGTTACTAAAAAAATAGGAATACAAAAGATTCGTCTATATCTATCTGGCAATAATATTGGGGAAGCAACCAAAATGTTAAAAATATTTGACCCTGAAGAATCATCCACCAATATGTATCCCTTAACCCGCTCCTATTCTTTTGGTGCAAATATTACGCTCTAAAGGGAATGCAAAAACTACTAATATGAAAAAGTATATAACCGCTATAATAGTTCTATTCATAAGTGCTTGTAATAACAGCTTCATGGATAGGTATCCATTAGATAAAGTAAATGACGTCAATTATTGGAAAAGTGTTTCTGATCTGAAAACATACGCGAATCAATTTTATCCTATTTTAAGCAGAATTAATGCATACCAGGCAGATAATTCGAGTGATAACCAGGCCCCTGCGAGCATTAACAGCTTTATATGGAATGAATATGTAGTGCCGGCGAGT
>CAZGKN010000173.1:2928-4536 GCA_964525915.1 uncultured Saprospiraceae bacterium
CGGTTGGGCAAAGAGTGACTGGGCAGGCATCAGAAGCTGTAATTATTTTTTGCAACGTTATCACACGGTAACAGGAAGCGAACAGGATATAAATGCAAGCGTTGCTGAAATACGCTTTTTCCGTTCTTACTATTACTTCGAGAAAATAAAAAACTTTGGAGATGTCCCTTGGCTGTCACGTGACCTGCAGATTGATGCAGAAGAATTGTTTGCAGCCCGCGACTCAAGGAAATTGGTGATGGATTCTATAGTGAAAGATCTTGATTTTGCAATAGCTAATCTGCCTGAAAATTCGTCTGAGGGAAGATTAACTAAGTATGCAGCTTTAGCACAAAAGGTAAGAGCCTGTTTATTTGAAGGAACCTTCAGAAAATATCATAATCTTGGAGATGCTGAAGCAATGCTAAGGCTATCTGCAGCTGCTGCTGAAGATATCATGAACTCCAACCTGTTTTCTCTATATTCAACAGGAGATGTAAACAATGACTATTATAATCTCTTCATTCAGGATGAGTTGAATGGCAATCAAGAAGCCATTATGATTCAAAGGTATATTGTAGATAAGTTAATGCATAACAGAGTAAGGCAACTTGGCGAATTTGGTTCGGGATTTACTAAAGATTTTGCAACAACTTATCTGAGTAAAAATGGCTTACCGATTGCTATCAGTGGACAATACCATGGAGATGTTGCTTTTGCAGACGAATTTGAAGACCGGGATCCAAGAATGAAACAAACAATTTATACGAGAGACAGGCCTTATCATATTACCAGCGAAGGGGAGTATCAGTATCAAAATGTTCCCCAGTTTGATAATGGTATGTGCTATACAGGTTATAGGATGATAAAGTTCTTCTCTCCCACTCAACGGGATTTTGAATACCAGAGATGCACACTCGACGATTTTATTTATCGTTACGGAGAAGTATTGATAAATTATGCTGAAGCAAAAGCTGAATTAGGTGAGGCCACTCAGGAAGTACTGGATAAATCGCTGAATCTTCTGAGAGACCGCGCAGGTGTCCCACATCTTACAACAACTGTAGGGTTTACCGATCCCAATTGGCCCAACTGGGAGATGCCTGTATCGCCGCTAATTAATGAGATAAGGCGTGAGCGAAGGGTAGAACTTGCGGCAGAAGGATTCAGGTTTGAAGACCTGAAAAGATGGAAAGCAGGTAAGTTGCTTGAAGTAAGCAATACCTATCTTGGAGCAAGGGATCCGGAAACAGGCCAATATAGAATATTATATCCGGGTAAGACACGTGTATGGAATGATAAGTTATATCTCTATCCATTGCCTATCAGCGAAATCACATTGAATCCGAAACTTGAGCAAAATCCAGGCTGGGATTAGAATAATAGACAGCACGATATTAAAAACTATTGATGCGGATGATCATCTTTTTATTATTGTTATCAGTGCTTGGCCCAGCACAGTCACATAAAGATATATTTCCTTCTTCTGCGCAGCTGAAGGAAGTTCAGTCGGTTATAAAAGAATCCATGAACTTGAAAACCGTTACATTAAGTCAGGCAGTTAGTTTGGATAGATAAAGAAACCGGTCTGGCATTTGCCAGGCCGGTTCTTCCTCTGCTTCTGGTAGT
>CAZGKN010000174.1:0-4515 GCA_964525915.1 uncultured Saprospiraceae bacterium
GGTACAGATAATTCGCGCTGAAGTCAGAGAGAAACAATGACCGGATGCCATCACCAATGAAATTGCGCCCATGACCAAACTGTAGTGTAATGGGTTTGAGGATGTGAAAACCAATGAGGCCCTGTGCATTGAGAAAATCATAACCACTGAGACTGCTTACTGAACTTTTGTAGGTCTTGTATAGTCCGGCACCCGGGATTGCCCTGTGTGAATTAATATACGTATCGACATAGTCAGGGAAACCCATCTGTGACTCTTCGATCCGGGATTGGAAAAATACTTTATCCTCTATACCACCGCGAAGATCGATACCTCTGGTGTTTGAAAAAACAGTGGACGATTGGTCACTATTAGAGCGACCATAGCCAAAATGAATTACCGGTTCTGCGCGCAAATAAAACATAGGTGCATCGACCGCAATCATACTGCCGGGTGTCCGGTATAAGAAGCCAAATAGAGGCTTTTTATTTTGCTGTGGCAGAAAGACATTTGCAGAATCAGGCAGCTCATTTATTTGCTGTAATGAAGGGGAAGAGTTTTCCACATTCGACCGGGACTTATCAATAAAATGGGTGGCCAATGTTCCGTGGCTTTCATCGAGATCGTCGATGAGATATCGAAAGGCAAAGGTATCGATCGGGATATTCCGATGTCGGGCTTCATGCAACAGTGCCAGAATATCTTCCCGGCAGTAGTATTTGTGACTGGTATGTAAAGAGGTGCTTTTAAACCCCAGACGCAGCGCCAGACGGTCTATTTCACGATAGGCCTGCGCATCCGGTGTCAGCGGTATGACCTGTGCCTGTAAGGAAACAGTAACCAGTAGAACAATAATTACATTCAGAAACTTCATGGTATTCCGGTATGCAGGCCAAAATACAAGGAAAAATCAATATGAAGTACTATTGATTAACCTTTCTGCTATTATCTATATTAGATAAAATTTAATATGTTTTAGGTGCTTTGTATAGTTCGCTGCGCTAAATCAGGCTCATTTTTACATTATCAAAGCGCAATTAATTATACCTACCTGATTTAAATCCCCCGATAAGCGCTGAATCACTTCAATTGGTACAAAAGCCCGATCCAGGCGGACCGGGCTTCTCTCTTTTTATATTCGTTGATTTGGAATTTAACCATTCACGATACAATATCTCCTTCAATGTTTAACCCAAACCCGCCTTTTGTCAGAGTTCGTGTTATTTCGATACATCATAGCGATCGGCATCCATCACCTTGGTCCAGGCTTTGACGAAGTCCTGAACGAAGCGTTCCTTATTATCATCCTGTGCATAGAATTCTGAATAAGCGCGAAGTATTGAATTAGAACCAAAGAGCAAATCAATACGTGTCGCAGTCCAGCGGGTATTTCCGGTTTTTCTATCGACTACATTGAAGAGATTGTCAGATACGGGTTGCCAACGATAATTCATATCTGTGACATTGACGAAAAAGTCATTGCTCAGTGCACCGGCCCTGTCTGTGAAAACCCCGTGATTACTGCCACCATGATTCGTGCCCAATGTCCGCATACCCCCAACCAGTACAGTCATTTCCGGTGCAGTCAGTCCCATTAGTTGGGTCCTGTCGAGGAGCATTTCCTCAGGTTTGACGGCATAATCCTGTTTCAGCCAGTTCCTGTATCCATCGTGGAGGGGTTCGAGTACCGCAAATGAGTCAGTATCCGTCATTTCCTGTGTCGCATCACCTCTACCGGGAGTAAAAGGCACCTTAATATTTACACCGGCCTTTTCAGCGGCTTTTTCGATAGCGGCAGAACCGCCCAGCACGATCAGGTCAGCGATGCTGACTTTTTTTGTTAATCCGGCCTGGATCTCTGTCAGTTTATTGAGTACTTTTTCCAGACGCTGTGGTTCATTGCCTGCCCAGTCCTTCTGTGGTGCGAGTCTGATCCGGGCGCCATTGGCACCACCTCTGTAGTCAGAACCTCTGTAAGTCCGGGCGCTGTCCCAGGCTGTGCAGATCAGCTCTGAAGCAGATAGTCCGCTATTTAACAGCGTTGCTTTCAGGGCATCGATCTCTGCATCACTCAGCGTATAATCTGACTTAGGAATCGGATCCTGCCAGATCAGATCTTCAGCAGGTACATCGGGGCCCAGATAGCGGGATTTCGGACCTAAATCACGGTGAGTAAGTTTAAACCAGGCTCTGGCAAACACGTCTTCGAAATACGCCGGATCTTTATAAAAGCGCTCTGATATTTTTCTGAATTCCGGATCCATCTTGAGTGCCATATCAGCATCCGTCATGATCGGATTTCTGCGTACGCCGGGTATATGTGCATCCGTCGGCATATCTTCCTCTTTGATATTGACCGGCTCCCACTGCCAGGCACCGGCAGGACTTTGTTTTGGTTCCCAGTCATAGTCGAGCAACAGATGGAAGTAAGTATGATTCCATCGGTCAGGATGTGTAGTCCATGCGCCTTCCAGACCACTGTTTACCGTGTCTTCAGCGTTTCCCTTGCCCTGTGGGTTCACCCAACCGAGGCCCTGGTGTTCCATCGGTGCGCCCTCGGGGCTTGGTCCCAGTATGGAAGCATTGCCATTACCGTGTGCTTTTCCTATCGTATGGCCACCGGCGGTCAGTGCGGCAGTCTCTTCATCATTCATCGCCATACGCTCGAAGGTCACCCGTACAGCCTGTGCTGTCTTCAGTGGATCCTGTTTGCCATCTACCCCTTCAGGATTTACATAGATCAGACCCATCTGTACAGCGGCCAGAGGATTCTCCAGTGATGATTCATCTGATTTGTCCGAATACCGGTCTTTACCGAGCCATTCTTTTTCGGAGCCCCAATACACATCTTTCTCTGGTTCCCAGATGTCTTCCCGACCCCCACCAAAACCGAAGGTCTTGAATCCCATCGATTCATAAGCCATGTTACCGGCGAGAATTAGCAGATCGGCCCAGGAAAGCTTATTACCATATTTCTTTTTGATCGGCCAGAGGAGTCTGCGCGCCTTATCCAGACCTACGTTGTCCGGCCAACTATTAAGCGGGGCGAATCGTTGATTGCCGGTATTGCTGCCACCTCTGCCGTCTGAGGTTCGGTAAGTGCCGGCACTGTGCCAGGCCATTCTTACCATCATACCGCCATAGTGACCCCAGTCAGCCGGCCACCAGTCCTGGCTATCTGTCATCAGTTTTTTCAGATCACTTTTTAAAGCTTCGAAGTCCAGTTTTTTAAACTCTTCTCTGTAATTAAAGTCACTACCTAATGGGTTTGACTTAGTGTCCTGCTGATGCAGGATATCCAGATTTAAGGCTTCCGGCCACCAATTCATCACTGAATCTTTGGTTTCTGTGTTTCCGCCGTGTGGAAAAGGGCATTTTCCTTTCATTTCTTCCATTATCTTATGTTTTTAATTTTTAAATTCACCGGTAATTTGTAGTGTAATATCTTTTATTTTAAATCCTTTTATTTTCTTTTTTTCGAAATAATGACTGATGATCGTATCTAATTCCGGATCAGCAAAATCCTCTATCCGGTCGGATTCGGTACAGTAGAGATGGTGGTGTTGATGCAGGATCGCGTCATAACGCATTCTGTCTTTTTCGTTTTTAACCTTTTTCAGCAGGCCATTATGCACCAGCAGATCCAATATTTTATACACGGTACCTACAGAAATATTGGGATGGCGTGCGGTAATGGAAGCGATGACATTCTCAGCAGCCGGGTGATGACTGAGCTCAGTAACCGCCTCATAAACAGCAATCCGCTGGGGCGTAACCTTCAGTCCTTTTTCTTTCAGCAGTGCTCTGATATCTTCCATCCTTTAATCAATCAAATACGAATGATTCGCCAAAGATAATCATTCTTATTTAGATATTGTTCTTGTTTGTAAAAATACTTGTTAATGGGAATGGGGAATTTCGCTAATTCGCTAATTTGCAAATGCGCAAATGCGCAAAACTGCAAATTGGTAAAATTGCCGTGGGGCAATGGCTTCGGTGATATGCGTCGTGCCTACGGCACTCGTTCTCTACTTTATCTTATTCACCGGATTAAAATCCGGCGCTACAAGATTTGGCGAGCCGATGGCTCTACCACTGAATCCAGGCTGGTGGCCATGATTACAAAGAGGGGCGTAGCCCTGATATCTTAAATTCGCTAATTCGCTAATTCGCTAATTCGCGAATACGAGAATCGGCAAATCCATTCATTTCAATTAATGTGCATGATCGCCGGTATTTGTCATTTTAGCATTGATGAAAAAAGCACCCTTGGTGGCTATCCGGGCATGTGGCGGTACATCGCTTACTAATGTCACTGCAGTGTAGCCCATGTGGGATACGCCTTTTATGACTTCCACCCGCTCGAAAGAAACGCTATTCTTGTTTTCCTCTGCAACGTGTTTTTCTCCGGCAACGTGTTTTTCACCAGTTTCATGACTGTGTTCATCTTCATGCGAATGTGATTCCCCTTTACGATCTGTGACGATGAAGAGATAATCTTTGCCTTCATTACTGACAATCGCAGCATCCGGTACC
>CAZGKN010000175.1:0-4356 GCA_964525915.1 uncultured Saprospiraceae bacterium
CCAAGATCCTTCTCATATACCAAGATGTCGATATGCAACATACTATTGTCCACGATCTCAGCTATAGGTGTCGCTACATCTACAAAGCTACCAAGTTTGCCATAAATCTGGCTCACAACGCCATTTACCGGACTTGTAATCACAATTTCTCGAATAAAATTATTATTGCTGACCCTGCTGGGCTGAATACCCATCATCGAGAGTTGTTGTTCGAGTGATGCCTTTCTTGCCTTTAATGTATTGAGTTCTGATGTTGCAATCTGCACATTCTTCTTAGCACCTGCATTGCCTTCAGCCATTTCTACCTGTCTTTGCATCTCCTGCTCAGCCAGCTGCAATTTACTTTTAGTCGTGAGGTAATCTTCCTGTACGGAAATAAACTGTGGATGAGCAATAGTAGCAATCACCTGCCCTTTTTTAACAATTGTTCCGGGCAACACCTTTAATGTGCGAATGACACCGCCAAAGAGAGAGGACGCAATGCCTATATGGTTATTAGGAACGCGAACCACTCCATTTGCCTTGACATTCATCGTCAGAGACTTACGCTCTATTTTTGAAACTTGCAAATCAATAGCCTTGATCTGCGCTGCTGTTAGTGTTGCTACATTTACATCTTCATGGTCATGATCATCTGGAGTATCATGATTATGCCCAACACTTTCGTTATGGTCGTGATCATCATCATGCGCATGGCTATCAGATTTAACGGTATTATGTGCTTGGTTATCCTGATTTTGATTACCACATGAAGACATCCACAGGGTAAAACTTGCCGATAGCAACACCAATATTCCCAGCTTTATACGCTTAATCAGCCAGAAATGAAATTGTAAAATGGCATTAGTAAAAAAACTTTGCACCTGCCTTACATTCGAAATAAATATATATTTAAAAATATGTATATCCATAATTTTTGAATTATTGTTGATTGAAATAATTAAACTGAATAGCTGACTGATTATATGCCTGAAGTGCGTCCAGATAATTTTGCTTAATCTCCACAGCCTGCCTAACAAACTGGCTTAACTCTGCATAACTAATATCACCTGAATTATAACTGAGTGTAGCTGCTATTATAATCTGATTTGCCTGATCGAGGCCGGAAGATTCATAAAAGTTCAATAAAGACAGATATTTTTGCAACTGAACCACTGCATCAGATTTTTCATTATCCATGACCTGTATCCGGTATTCCAAAGTCTCTTCCTGTATTTTTTGCTGTATTTCGGCTACTTTGATTTTGTTACTATTGGCTTTAAGCCCAAAAATCGGGATACCAGCAGACACAGAGAAGCCCGTAAATGGATCCGATGCTCCCCACAAACGTTGACTAAATACTCTAGCAGAAAACTCAGGCTTATTCATGTTTTTTTGGACATCAATCCCTGATTTTGCAATTTCTATCTGTTGTTGCTGTAAGGCAATTTCAGGATGCCTATCAACATCTATTTGAGCGAGTAAAGGTACTTTATCTATAGGTCTAGCCTCCGGAACAATGCGATCAGAAGTATTCATCAATAACATTAGATGTAACTGTTCTGAGTTAATATCTTGTTCATTCTGTTGTATAAATGCTTTCATCTGATTATACTGCGATGCTGAAGTAATTTGCTCCAACATTGCAGATTGTCCGGCTTTCACCTTGACTTTAGCTGCATTATACAATAAACCATAAATACTATCTAATTGAAAATACAACTTTTGTTTTTCATTCAAATACCTTAAGGTATAGTAAGAAGAACTTACGTCTCTGCGAATGGTTGCCTGCAATACATTGCCATTTAACGAAGCATATTTTAGCTGAGAGTCAAAATAATGGCGTCGTGCCTTATATAATCCAGGCCAAGCAATATCCTGAGAGATACCAATTTTCATCACACCTAAAGCATTAGACGGTTGGTAATCTTCATTCTCTACAAAAATCCCTGTTTTAGGGATCTCTGTGGCTGTCTTAACCGTAAGTCCTGCACTATTGACCAAAGACTGATTAATGGAAAGCTGACGATTATTTGCAAGAGCTCTCTGGATTGCCGCTTCTAAAGATATAGGAGTTTGTGCACTAATATTGAACGAAAGTCCTAAGGTGAAACATAGTGCCAAAATCACTAAATTATTTGATTTAAACTTCCTTCTGTCTTTGTCAAAAATTAAATACAACATCGGCAAAACAAAAAGTGTAAGCAAGGTAGCCGTAACTAGACCGCCTATCACTACCGTAGCCAACGGTTTCTGTACCTCGGCACCAGCACTGGTACTCAGTGCCATAGGTAAGAACCCAAGACTGGCTACAGTCGCCGTCATAAGAACGGGTCTCAATCGAGAGGTTGCGCCATCAAGCACTCTTTGCGTGATATCGGCCACACCCTCCTTTTTAAGATAATTAAAAGTCCCTATTAAAACGATTCCATTCAGTACTGCCACACCAAACAACGCTATAAACCCGATACCTGCACTTATACTAAACGGCATACCACGTACTATCAACCCCATCACACCACCGATAGCACTCATAGGAATGGCCATAAATATCAGTAAGGCTTGTTTGACAGAGTGGACTGTAAAAAATAGGAGGACAAAAATCAAAAGTAGGGACACTGGAACAGCAATCATCAGTCGGGCACTCGCCTCCTGAAGGTTTTGGAATTGCCCTCCATAAGTAAAATAGTATCCAGTTGGAAGTTTCACCCTACTACCCAATTCTTTTTTAATATTTTCGACCACAGACTGAACATCTCTGTTATCCAAATTAAAACCAACCACTATCCGTCTTTTCCCTGATTCGCGGCTAATCTGAGCCGGTCCAAGTACATATTCTACACTGGCAAGTTGCGACAAAGGAATCTGGCCATATTCAGGTGTAGGAATCAGCAAATTGCGTATATTTTCGATATCTCCACGCTGTGTACTATCCAAGCGAACCACGAGGTCAAAACGACGCTCATTTTCATACACTTTTCCTGCTGCCTTTCCGGCAAATGCGGTGCTAACAATATCGTTTACATCCTTGATATTCAGGCCATAATTAGCAATACGTCGCCGATCATATTCGATATTGATTTCGGGTAATCCGGAAACACGCTCTACCTGAGGCGTGCCTACACCCTGGATTTTCTGAATAACCTGGTTTACCTTATCACCATAATGAGCGAGTGTATCCATGTTTTCACCAAAAATCTTTATAGCCACGTCCTGTCGCACACCGGTCATCAATTCATTAAAACGCATCTGGATAGGCTGGCTTTTTTCAAAAAATATACCAGGAAGCACACCCAAAGCTTCTTCTATATCGTCACCCAATTGCGAATATGAACGCCCGGATGTCCATTCCATTTCCGGTTTTAAGACGACCATGATGTCCGTTACTTCTGGCGGCATCGGGTCTGTAGGTACTTCTGCAGAACCCGTCTTACCTACCACCATTTTTACTTCCTCAAAGGATTTAATGATGCGTGAAGCCTGCATGGAGGTTTCGATACTTTGCGTAAGAGATGTCCCCTGAGGCAAAATACAATGAAAAGCGTAATCACCCTCCTGCAACTGAGGTATAAACTCTGATCCCATCCTACTAAACAACAGCAAGCTAATAGCAAAGGCAGTAACAACAAACCCTAATACTACATATTTGACCTTAAGTGCCTGCTTTAATAACGGCAAATATATACCTTGAAATTTATCCATAAGCCTATCGCTAAATGAAGCGTCATGATTCCACTTTTTAGGTAAAAACAAAGCACTCATCATAGGAATATAAGTAATAGACAAAATCAATGCACCAAGGATAGCAAAACCTACAGTTTGTGCCATTGGTTTAAACATCTTCCCTTCGATACCTGCAAGTGTCAAAATAGGTAGATAAACAATCAAAATGATAATCTCGCCAAAGGCAGCGGTCTTTCTGATTTTAGATGAAGATTCATACACTTCTTCATCCATGTCATTTTGTGACAATTTTTCAGTCAGGTTTCTAAATCCGAGGTGATGCATCGTCGCTTCCACCACTATCACAGATCCATCGACGATCAATCCAAAATCTAAAGCGCCCAAGCTAAGCAAATTAGCACTAACATTAAAGACTTTCATCATCCCAATAGCAAATAGCATCGCCAATGGTATTATAGAGGCGACGATAGCTCCAGCTCTAAAATTACCCAAAAACAACACCAATACAAAAATAACGATTAAAGCGCCTTCTGTAAGGTTTTTAATCACTGTTTTTATGGTTCTATCTACTAAATTGGTGCGATCAAGATAAGCCTCTATCTTTACATCATCTGGAAGAGAAGCCTGAATAGTAGGTAATTTTTCTTTGATTCTCTCGACTACTTCATGGCTGTTTTCGCCTTTGAGCATCAT
>CAZGKN010000176.1:0-4336 GCA_964525915.1 uncultured Saprospiraceae bacterium
GATGATATTATCATTTATGACAAAACGCCGGAAAAAGCACTGGACACTATCAGCGCGGCCGGATTATTTTTTTGTCTCGATTTTAATAGCCTGAGCCGAATCGATAAATGTGGCGAGAAAGCCCTAAGTATGGCCAAGCCATTCATCACCATTGATCATCACCTGTATCCTGAAGAATACTCAAATATATTAATTTCTGAGACAGCCATCAGCAGCACTTGTGAATTACTCTTTCAATTTGTCAAAGCGATGAAGTGGTCACAATACCTGGATACCAACATCCTGGAAAGTATTCTTACCGGGATTATCACCGATACCGGGTCATTCAGCTATGGTGTGCACCCCAGTACTTTTGGTAATGTAAACGAAATTATCAACATGGGAGCAGATATTGTCTATGTACAGGATAAGCTAAATAACCAGAAAAAGGAATCGCAGATACGGTTGCTTGGTCACTGCCTGGCAAACAGGATGCGGATCTGGAATGAGGCGAAGGCAGGGATGATCTATCTGACAAAGCATGACTATACCCATTTTAATATATTGCGGGGAGATACAGAAGGGATAGTAAATTATTTACTAAAGTTGAAAGATGTGAATCTTGCAGCCTTCATTATGGAACAACCCGGAATAATAAAGATATCTTTGCGCTCTAAAGGGAACTTTTGTGTCGAAAAAATGGCTAAGACATACTTTAGTGGTGGTGGACATAAAAACGCTGCCGGTGGACAGAGTTTTACCAGTATGCGAAATACCATCAGTCTTCTCGAACAAGCAATTGAAGACCACAAACAAGAAATAATTAATTCATTTTAAACTATAATTCTAATTTTTATGAACATTCGTATTGCATTCTTCATAATACTCGCAGGAATTTCTATAGCGTCCTGTAAAAATGAAAACTCATCAACTACAAAAAATGGTTTTAAATATAAGCTATTTAAAACCGGAAAAGGAGACTTTATCAAAACTGGCGATATCGTATATCTGAACGCCATGCTAATGCATAATGATTCAATCTTCCTGGATACACGTACTAACCCAATGCCATTTGAGTTTGTCATGCCCCACGATTCACAGGTTACTAATCCTTCACCGATAGTTGATATACTGCCTCTGATGAGAGCCGGTGATAGTGCTGTTGTAATTCAACCCACTGATTCATTAAAAAACCTGCAACCATTTATGAAAAAGTGGAAGGAAATTCAGCACTCCTTTAAAATACTAAGAGTAGTAGGTGAAAAAGAGATGAAAACTGTCAGAGACAAAGAAGCAGCGATTATTACGCAAGCAAATAAGGATCTGGAGGATTATAAGGCAAATAAACTTCAAAACATGAAGACAACTACCAGCGGCTTAAAATATGTCATTCATCAGGAAGGTGATGGCGCTGTCCCTAAGGCTGGTGAAGTAGTTAATGTGCTGTATTATGGTGCAGAAGTAAGTAACGGTAAGGAATTTGACAGCGCATATAAGAAAGGTGCTCCCTTCAGTGTGATTGTAGGCCAGCAGCAGGTAATCCCGGGTTGGGATGAAATACTACAGACCCTCAAGAAAGGTACCAGTGCCACTGTATTTATTCCAAGTAAATTAGCTTATGGTGAAAGAGGAATACCGGGCATTATTGCACCAAACTCAGATCTGATGTTTTATATTGATGTCATTAAATAATTAGCAAAACTTTAAAACGATGAATATCGATCAGCTAAAAGACCTGAAAGACAGGTTAGCTCTCCTGGGGAGGTATCTTTGACATTGATGAGAAGAAACATGTTATAGAGGATCTATCGCAAGCTTCCCTTGCTGAAGATTTTTGGAGTGATCCTGCTAAAGCTGAAGCAGTCATGCGGGAGCTCAAATCTAATCAGGAATGGGTAAGAAAATACACTACCGCTGAATCAGCTGTTGAAGATCTCGAAATCGGACTGGAATTAGTCAGGGAGGATGCATATACTGATGAAGAACTTGATCAGGACTATCAGCGAGTCAAAGATTCGCTGGAAGACATGGAGTTAAGACAGACTATCAATGCTCCGGAGGATCAGTTAAATGCTATATTGGAAATAAATGCCGGCGCTGGTGGCACCGAAGCTTGCGATTGGGCCGGCATGCTACTCCGCATGTACACGATGTGGGGTGAGAAAAATGGTTACAAAGTAGCAGAATTATATAATCAACCAGGCGATGTCGCCGGAATCAAATCCGTCGGACTTGAAATCACTGGTGGAGAATATCCATTTGGTATGCTAAAAGGTGAGAATGGTGTACATCGACTGGTACGTGTAAGTCCATTTAATGCACAAGGAAAGCGAATGACTTCCTTTGCCTCAGTGTTTGTCCATCCCATGGTAGATGACAGTATAGAGGTGAATATAAATACGGCTGATTTGGAATGGGATACTTTCAGAGCGAGTGGTGCCGGAGGGCAGCACGTCAACAAAACTGAGTCTGCAGTACGTGTAAGGCATTTACCTACGGGAATAGTAGTCGAATGCCAGGCAGAACGTAGTCAGATTCAAAACAGGGAAAAAGCAATGATAATGCTCCGATCCAGAATATATGAGCTGGAGTTAGAAAAACAATTGGCTGAAAAAGAAAAATTAGAATCTGGCAAGATGAAAAATGAATGGGGCAGCCAGATCAGAAGCTATGTATTAGATGACCGCCGGGTGAAAGACCATCGTACAGGATATACTAATAATAACACCGATGCTGTGTTGGATGGGGATATCAGTGGTTTCCTTAAAGAATATTTGATGTGGGCCAATGGAAATGTAGATTCAAATGGATAAAAAAATCAAATTAACACCGGAATCAATTAATCAATTGCCACTTAATTTTGATGAGGCCTATGCTGAATTGCAACTGATATTAGAAAAGTTGGAAAATGACGATTTGGTTATGGATCAATTACCTTTACTATTAGACCGTGCAAAGGTACTGAACCAGTATTGTGAGAACTGGCTTACCGGACTAGATCAAAAAACAAAGGAGCAATAAATATTGCTCCTTTATTTTATTTCAATTTTCCTGATGTCATCTCCTGTGCAAGTTTTATGGCCTGATAAGCATTGATGTATCCACCTGAAACACACAAAGTAGAAAAAGCAACCAGCTCATGCGTTTTAGGATTAATTACGTCAGCATCAATTTTGACTGCCGATTTCATAATTATGTCTTTGACCTGAAGGGCAGAAAGTTGAGGGAAATAGGATCTGATTACCGCCGCTACACCGGCTACCATTGGTGAAGCCATACTTGTTCCGCTATTCACTTTATATTTCTGGTCAGGATATGTAGAATAAATATTTTCACCCGGTGCAAAAATATCCACTGTCTTCTGTCCAAAGTTTGAAAATTCAGCCGGTTTACCATCAGCAGTCAGTGCCCCTACTTCAATCCAGGCTTTTGCATAAGTATCTTTTCCAATGGGTGTCAGGTATTTTGCCTCCGGATAAGTCTCTACAGAATCATTATCTTCATTGGAATTACCGGCAGCATGTACTAACAGTACGTCGTGGTTCACAGCATATTCCACTGCCTGATCCACGTACTTCTTACCTGGCGAAATTCCTTTACCAAAACTCATATTAATAACTTTAGCTCCATTATCGACGGCATATCTGATGGCATTAGCCACGTCTTTATCCCTTTCATCACCATTCGGGACTGTTCGCACAGCCATTATTTTTACAGCATTAGCGATGCCATCTATACCAATCGTATTACTCCGGTCAGCGCCAATAATCCCTGCAACATGAGTGCCATGCGAAGCATCCGGACCTTTTACATCCGCATTTCCATAATTACTATCACTGTAGTCATCATATTTATCCTTTACAATCTCTTTCCGGGTATCTAAATTGATATTGTATGCAAAATTGGCTTCATTGTAAAAATGATTTTTGGCATCGTTTAGCTCATCCATTACCAGATTCCGATACTCTGTCATTGTTTTACCTTTAGTATCTGCAGAGTCAATTAATTGCTTCAGCATAATAATTCCAGTCATCAATTGGACGTCATCTCCTGCATCTAGCGTATCCAATAAAGCACTTGTCACAATAGTATCTTTTAACCGCTTCTCCAGTGCACTCATTGGTGCATCAATCATAGTGATAGTCATTTCAAATTCGTCTAACTTGCGCTTTGCAAACTCTAATGATGTTTCGACCTTATCTTTCAAATTTTTATACTCTGCATACTCTTTCTTCTGCTTTTCTTTTATAGATGAAGAGTCAATGCCGTCAAACATCTTTTTTAGTACAATATATCGTCGTGTCACTTCGTAAGTATCCCCATTGACATCCTGCCCATCCGGATTTCCCAGGAAATT
>CAZGKN010000177.1:0-4334 GCA_964525915.1 uncultured Saprospiraceae bacterium
GTTTTAGTTCAAAATGGAGTTATTAAGTCTTTTTCATATAGTCAAACACTTCATTTTATAAGTGTACATTCAAAATAATTACATATATGATTTATTTTTCATATTTTTTCTATATTTTACCCTAGTGTTGGACATTGATATAATGATATTTGCATAATAGTATCTTAATAAGATATTAATATATAATTCGCATAATAATAATCTAATAATAACTTAATAATATGATAATGAAAATCGTAAATCTATTTATGTTATGTGTGCTATTGTCAACTACTTCCTTTGCACGCAAAATGATCATTATTGATGAGTGTTCCGGAACGTCTCATCCGGATGGGAGTATGACTTACCAATACTGTGATGGGGGAAGACATGATGCAGTCCTAGATCAACATTTTTTAAACTGTTGGGATCCTGGTTCTAACGGTTGCAAGTGGAAAGTGCAGCCTAAGGTTGGAGGGACGGATCAAATTACTGATTATATCAACCAACAGGTTGCTTCGGGCATTTCTGAAGGCTCTTTTAACACAGATGATGGCTACCATGTGACTTGGTCCGTAGATGCTTCTGGTTGTAGGCATACTCGTATTGAAGAAATGTAACAATATGTTATGCATTTAAATTATTTACGGCTCACTTCACATTACTCTAATTTAAAATGAAAATTATAATATTATCAACAATTTTATTTTTCCCTTTGGTAAGCTTCTCCCAGTATCAGTATTTACGTACTGTTTATGTTGACACCGGCGATTCAATTCCCTCAACTAGATATCCTCTTGATTTTGTAGCGTTTAAATACAAAAGCCCATATTTGCGCTATTATAAGACAAGTACATTAAAAAGTTTATTATTCATTTATGATTTTGATCTTAATAGTTTTGTTGTTAGGAAGATTGATACTTGTCCTAATACCTTTGTTCGTTTTCCTGTAGATGTTCTCCCTATGAAGAACTATGATGTCTTTATAGAGCCTGACAAAATATACATTTACGACAGAATTTATGGTAAGCAAACGTCCTATAGATATGCATACGGGGCATCAAAAAATTTCCTTTGTGTTAATGCGTTCAATGACTCTGTCTTGCTTCTATCTACTTTCACAAATTTCCACCCCTTAGATGGAGAGCCGGGTCTTCATCTATATATTTATAATATCATTACTAAAAACATAATTAGATCGCGTATTATTAGAATGCCTGGTATAGCATTAGCGAACAGTGATGGCGCTTATGTTTCTGATGTTGGAGGTAAGTGCTATTTTATTGACCCGCTTACTACTGATTTATACTATATTGACACGGAACTCAATGTTACTTTGATTGGAACAGTTGATAATAGCATCGACAAGAAAAAAAATATTAATTACGAACGAGAGTCGGATAAATTAATTTATGGTGGTTGGGATCGAATGTATGCAGACTTTATAGCTAACTTCGGGAGGGATCTTGATAGCTTAAAAAGTGTAATTCACTCAGATGAATACACAAGAGATTTTTATGTTAATACGGTAAATAATATTAAAATAAATTTTGATTATGTGGAAAAGATGTATCCATTTAATGATTCTTGTCTGGTAGTTGGGATTGCACGGGCAAATTCTGGATATAAAGTTAGAGATGTCATTATGTACAATGTTTTTACACAAAAAATGAAATCATATTATAAGTATTGGTTGAACGATCGAAAAGCAATTTGTAATAAATTTGAAGATTATTTCCCTGCAAGTTTTAGCAATAGGAATACCCATAGTTTGTGTTTCAAAGCAGACACCATTTTGATGGGTACGTTTTATGATCCAAGACTTTTCCGTCCGTCTTCTAAAGATTCATTGGACTTAGAAATACATAAGCAAATTCTTAAAAATGGGTATCGATGGTCTTTGCAAGAATATAAGCTCGAATGATGATCTAGTATAGTATTAGAGTCTTTACCCTCTTATTAATAGCGCCTGAAATACTTTGTACTAATTCCCAGCACCAAATATTTTAAAATCATATTTATCATTTATGAATAATATTCTTGCCTTTTTAAGATGCATCTCACAGACATCCTTTTGTCATTAATGAATCATCGCTGTAGGTATCCCATGACTATAGGCTGCAATTAATGTCAAGGATTAAGGTGTATCTGATATAAAAATAACGCCATATGTGCCATCGCAAACGGGATAATTCCTAACGGTATGGGTTACCGCCTGCGTTTATTCCTGAGTTGTTGTAGCAGCAGCTTTTTAAAATCGCGTTCTGCTTCGTATAGTGCCACTAATTGCTGCGGAGTAATCACCTTCAGAAACTGGTCTTTGTATTTACGGTTTATGGCCAGCACATCTTCCTGCAGTTCCATTCGGTCATCTATCATCTGGTTGGCTTCTTCGTCATTGGTGATGGCCTGCCTGTTTTGTGCCCGGAAAGCCCGGCGGGTACTCCTCAGCTCTGCCTCGTAGTTATCATACACTGGCCAGAATGCTGCTGCCTGTTGCGAGGTCAGTTGCAGCCTGTCGGTGAGGTAGCCAACTTTAATCGCATGAATCCTTTCTGCACCCCGGCCCTGAGCCTGGGCCTGCGGGGCAGATAAGGCCAGCATCAACAGGATGAATCCAACAATTCTTTTTGCCATTTTCCGGGAAGTTTATAGGTCTTTAGGGGCGTGGGTTTCGGCAGGAATTTGCTCGCCATTCTCTTCGAGGTACTGCCGGATATCCTGGTCATTAATGGCTGGGAGCTGTATGTTTTTTGGCATGTCAGGGCTTGCAAACTGGCTCTCCAGGATACTGTTGTCGAAGTCATCCAGGTGCAGTGTCACATACTCTGAAATGCTGTCGGGGTCAAGTTGTGCAAGTTGCCTGGCGGCTATGGCATCCGGCGATTGTGCATCATAATAGTGGTACGTGCCTAAGCTCAGACTCAGCAACAAGGCAGCCGCTGCCGCTGCAATAGACCACTTACGCCAGGGGCTTGCCAGTGGGATGATTTTTGCCGTATGCGGGTTTGCTGCAGCAGCTTTTGTAGCAGCCAATAATTGAGCGGGCAGGGTAGTGAAATACCCATCGGGAACGGTAAATGGAGTTGTTTTTTCACCAGCAATAACAGCCGTAGCAGCCGTGTCGGTCAGCCGATCAGCCAAGTCATCGAAGTAGGCTTCCGGAGTTTGGAAGGCTAAGTCTTTAGGGAATGAAGCAGTATCTGGATCCTTTGCTTCAGCGCTCAATTTGCCACTCAGAAGCTGCTTAGGCAGGTTTTGAAAATATCCTTTAGGAACCACAAAAGGAATCTGCAATGGGAAGTCAGCAAGTGGGCTGCCCATCGCTATCAATTCGTCTCTTATGTCTTCATTTCTGTTCACGATTCTGAGATGGCTTGTAGGGGCAATGGTTTAATTGGGGATATTCTTAAAATATGCTTCAATTTTCTTCACGGCATGATGGTAAGAAGCCTTGAGTGCGCCCACTGAAGTGCCGGTTACGTCACTCATTTGCTCATAGGGCATCTCATCATAATAGCGAAGGTTGAAAACTATTCTTTGTTTTTCGGGAAGTGATTGAATGGCCTGCTGAAGTTGCCATTCCAGCTTTCGGGCATCGAAGCCCGGCTCGGCACGGAGCTGGTTTTCGAGGCTGCTTTCATGGTCGCTCAGTGATAAGGCAGCCCGTCTTTTTTTCTGTTCTAAAAAAGTAAGCGCTTCATTAGTGGCGATGCGATAGAGCCAGGTGTATAGGCTGGAGTCGCCGCGGAAATCGGCCAAGCCCCGCCAGGCACGAATGCTCAGATTTTGCAGCACATCATGAGCATCATCGTGGTTCAGCACCAGTCTGCGGATGTGCCAGTAAAGCCGTTCACTATATTTTTCCAGTATGCCTGTAAAGGCTCGCTCCCGGCTGTCTTTGTTGTGGAAGGCAGCCAGCAACACCTGGTCTTCTGATTGGCTCGGCGATACATGCATAGGCAATGTGCGAAACCTTATGACCCACAAAAATGCCAGAAGTTTAAGTACACCCTGCACGCATCTTTGCAGGCCATGAAAAGCCTTTCGGAACTGCGTGTGGTCTTTTTCGGTACTCCTGATTTTGCGGTGGCCAGTCTGCGCGCTTTGCTGGATGCCGGCGTGCAGGTGCTGGCAGTGGTGACTGCTCCAGATAAACCTGCAGGAAGAGGTCGCCAGATGCATGAGACTGCGGTGAAACAGTTTGCCGTGTCGAAACAAATACCGGTCTTGCAGCCACCCAGGCTCAAGTCGCCGGATTTTATCCATCAACTTCAATTGCTGCAGGCCGATTTGCAGGTGGTCGTTGCCTTCCGCATGCTGCCCGAAACGGTTTGGAATATGCCGCCTTTGGG
>CAZGKN010000178.1:0-2872 GCA_964525915.1 uncultured Saprospiraceae bacterium
GGAGAACCTGTATTACGGGCATTTCCTGCGAACGGCGTTTAAATCACATTATACAGTGGGAACTTTTGACAATGTTCATATTTATCCTATGATCGCAAACATATTAGGATTGAATATCAGTCATAAGATTGATGGTGATTTCAACGTGCTAAAGGACATCCTTAAATGATCTGATTCAATAATCGAAACTATTCAGATTAAATAGAAGGAATACCACCCTTAAAAAACTGTGTGTATTTTCAAATCGCACCTAGGGTCAGAGGCGTAGCCCTGATGTACTCAATCGTTTTCGTGTGAAAACTAAGCTGGATTTAAGTTTAGCTTGTCATTTGGAGAAAACCTTATTATTATATTTTTTTATAACATATAAAGTTAATAAAATTAACAGTATATACTTTACAGTTTTAATAATTTCTTAAATTTGCGCCCATATAGATACTATTTGCGCCAGTTTCTATGTTTTAAACCTGAAAAGTAAATAAGTTAATATGAGATATCTGTTGTGTTGCATCTCACTCTTCCTTTCATTTCAAGTATTTAGTCAGAAAACCAGTGTTTACACTGAGAAAACACGTGATTTCGAGCGTGGTATGGAACTCTATGACAAAGGAGTATATGGCTCGGCCTATTCTGCTTTTGAAAAATCATCATTGGTCAATGGGGAAGATATGAATCCCGATGCGGATTTATTGACTTTGAAGTCAAAACTTATGATGGGTAAGTCAGCAGTCAGGATTGGAAAACCGGATGCTGAGATGCTGATGTTGAGTTACTTTAGAGAGAATGTACCGGATGCTTTGGCTTATGAAGCAGTGATGGATCTCGGCAATTATTACTATAATCAACGCAAATATGATGAGGCCATAACCTTTTATGAAATGATAGACCCTTCTACCCTATCGGATGATCAGCGTTCTGAGATAAAGTTTAAAGAAGGTTATGCCAAGTTTGTGAAGAAAAATTTCTCCGGGGCAAAATCAGCCTTAGGTCAGATAAGAAAGATCAAGAATGACAATTACTTTGATGCAAATTATTATTATGCATTATCTGCCTATTACACTAAGGATTATAAAGGTGCAGTTGAGGCCTTCAAATTAGTGCAGGATTCCAAAAGGTATAAATCAGTAGTACCTGTTCATATTGCTCAGATATTACTGGCTGAAAAGAAATTTGACGAATTGGTGGCTTATGCAGAGCCCTTGATGGATGATCCAGATATACGCAAGCAGACAGAACTACGACAAATGCTCGGTCAGGCTTACTTCGAAAAAGGGGATTATGAAAAAGCGCGTCCTTTCCTGGAGGAATATGCAGCTTCCTCTGGTCAGGTCAGAGAAGATGATTTATTTCAGTTAGGTGTGACCCAATACAAACTCAAAGAATATCAAAAAGCAATTGATATCCTTAAAGGATTAGCCGAGCAAAATTCCGAAATGGGAATGTACGCCATGTTTTATCTGGCTGATTCGTACCTGAAACTTGGTGATAAACCTGCGGCAAGAAATGCGTTTTTTAAGGCTTCCGGTAAGAAATTTGATCCGGCGATCAATGAAGAGTCATTATTCAATTATGCGAAATTATCTGTTGAGTTAGGTTATGATCGGGATGCCATCAATACGCTACAAAATATAAAATCAAACTCTCCTTATTATACTGAATCACAAGTACTCATCAGTGATGTCCTGATAAATACGAAGGATTATGAAAAAGCACTGAAGATTCTAGAAAGTATTCCGAATAAATCGCCTCAAATGATGGAAACCTATCAGATGGTTCTTTTTTACAGAGGCGTACAACTACACAATCAGAAAGGGTATGATCTGGCCAATCCTTTGTTAAGAAAATCAATTGATGCCGGAACTAACCGGCCACTGAAAGCCCAGGCCTATATGCTAATCGGTGATGGACAGTATCAGATGGGTCAATATGATGAAGCCAAAAAGAATCTGAATCAATTTATATCCATGGCAGATAATATTGACGGGTTGCCACCACAGACGAGTGTAGCCGCTGCCAGATATGATCTGGGATACATCTATCTGGGTGAAGAAAAATATAAAGAATCACTCAATCAATTTGAAAAATCACTAAATGCATTCCGTAAAGTATCGAAATCTGAGGATGAATACGTTTCGGAAAAGATTGTACCGGATCTCGTACTTCGTATTGGTGATAATTACCTGATCAGTAATAACTACAAGAAAGCTGATCAATACTTTGACGAAGCAATACAAAATAAATATGCAAATTTCGTTTATGCGATGTATCAGTCAGCAATCATCGATGGACTTCAGAAAGATACGGATAGCAAGTTGAAAGGATTAAATTTTATTGCGGCATCCTATCCCAATTCAGAATATGCAGATGAGGCATTGATGGAATTAGGTAATACCTATGATGCCATTGGCAATTCCGGAGCGGCCATCGCTGCGCTTAATAAACTGGTCAATGATTATCGTAATAAATCAACTCTGATCAATAAAGCATACCTGGAGTTAGGGCTCATCTATTATAATAAAAATGACATCGATAACTCACTGAGTAGCTATAAATCAGTCATTACCAATAATCCGACCAAAGAGGAGGTCGATGCCGCAATGACAGCTATCAAAGAAATCTACATTAATGATTTGAAAAAACCGGATGCTTACTTTGCCTATGCAGAGACAGTTCCGGGATACAAAGGTACTACCAACGAAAAGGATGAAGCTAATTTCCAGGTAGCTGATACCTATTATCAGGAAGGAAAATATGCGGATGCGATTAAAGCCTATTCTGATTATCTCGCTAAATACGATAAAGGAGCCCGAAGTATGGAAGCTTTTTTCAAAAGGGGTGAAAGTAATCTGGCACTCAAACAATATGCACCGGC
>CAZGKN010000178.1:2893-4201 GCA_964525915.1 uncultured Saprospiraceae bacterium
TTAGAGGATTATAAAAAGGTAATCTCGTTTGGCCAAAGTAATTACTATAAAGAGTCGCTGGAGAAAGCTGCTGTGATAAGCTATAACTACAGTAAAGATTTTGATGCAGCTTACGAATTGTATAATTCATGGCTGGCAGTGGAAACGAAAGATGATAAGAAACTGGAGGCACAACTGGGAGCATTAAGGAGTGCATACAGAATAAATAAACAAGAAGAAGTTGTAACACTTTCGAATCAGGTGATTAATAACAGCCGATCTACTCTGGAACAAAAATCACTGGCTCACTTTTATAAAGCCCGCAGTGCACAGGATTTGAAACAGTATGATGCAGCTTTGGAATCCTACAATTTTGTCGTTAGAAACTCTGCTAACATTCAGACAGCAGAAGCCAGGTATCGCATTGCTCAAATTTACTTTGTCAAAGGAGATTTAACTACGGCGGAAGATTTGGCACAGAAATCAGCTGAGGAAAATAATGCATTTCCTTACTGGGTGGCAAAATCTTTGATATTATTATCTGATGTCCTCAGTGCAAAAGGCGATTATTTTAATGCCAAAGCCGCACTGGAAGCAATCATCGAAAACTTTAAGGATGATAAAGAAATAGTCGCTGAAGCTCAACAAAAATTGGATGAAATAAAGAAGAAGGACACTTCTATACCTGATATCAAAGGGGATAAATCCAAGGAGATGGAATTGGATCCCGGAAATTAATCATTCATCAATTGTTTAATGATAAGTTTATAAAAATGATAAAGAATAATATAAAGATCTGTTTAATAATACTTGGTTTATCTCCGATAACCATAGTTACTGCTCAGGATGATAAAGAACTACCCAGTGGTAAGGTAGAAGTAATTTCCAGTTTTGAAGCGAAACTGGACAAAGCAGTCAAACTCCCACTGAATGGGCCTCTTAAAGAGGAAAAAGTGAGTCCAAAATCATATACTTATGAAATTAGTTCGCTAAGCAGAGATAAAAAACCACCCATCAAGTATGAAGTTCCGGAAATCAGACCACTTGCTATGAAGAAAGAAAAATTACCGGATTCTTATAATGGTTTCCTGAAACTTGGAGTGAACGTACCTTTAGGTGCATATATAGATGGAGGCTATTTCCTAACAAATGCTGAATCCTATTTCATTGATATCTCAGGTAATCATTACAGTATATTTCAATCTCCACGTGATCAGCAACTATACAACGAGACAAACCTACGTGGGACAGGAACTGTCTATCTTAAGAATGGATTGGCCATCAATGGCCTCGCCGGATTTAATTTAAACAATTATAGACTATATGGTG
>CAZGKN010000179.1:0-4188 GCA_964525915.1 uncultured Saprospiraceae bacterium
GACCCCTTTATCCGCCACTCTTTTTTCCTCACTCATTTATAACCTGCCAGAGCATCCCGCACAGCGGGAAGGTCATCGGTTCGACCCCCTTATCCTCCACTTCTTTGTTCCTCACTCATTGATAACCTGACAGAGCGTCCCGCACAGCAGCGGGAAGGTCATCGGTTCGATCCCGTTATCCTCCACTTCTTTTTATATCTCTTTTCAAATTTTATTCCCTTTTTGCTGAAATAGTAGTATTTTAGATGAATACTTCATTTCTTTTTTGATGATAAAACATCTCGTCTTTTTTCTGGCTTCATGTTTTCTCTTCTATGGATGTCCATTAGATGAATGTCTGGATTTCCGTCAACTGCCGTATGATGGCACTTATTCTATACTACCCCATTTTCCGATGTATAAGGTAGGTGATACGATCACATTTTCGTCCGTGGCTGCCATCAAAGATATGTATCCGGATGGGGAGCCTTTTAATTATAAATCATCATCAAGCATCTATATTGAACGCATAGACAGCACTGACACAACACCTGCAAGTAATTTTCAAACGACATTGGTTGTAGGACACCAGACACCACTAACACATCAGGATAGTATCTATAATCTGCCTAAGTATATTGCTTTCTTTATTTTTAACCAACAACCTGATTCAATAAAGGCTGTCATAAAAATCAAACTTTTGAAACCTGGTATATTCTTTTTGCGTGACTATTCAGTAGCTGTTAAAAACTATTCTGCGAGAGGATGTGATCAAAATACAGGTTATACTATTATGCGCGAAGGTAAAAGCAATTATACACTTTACGAATCCTATAAACCCAGCGATCCTGCCACCAGAGACACATTGTATTCGTTTTACTTTAAAGTAGAAAAATAAAGCCTGCAAATTCCAGCTCTGAAATTAATTACAGACTATTCGCTATAATATCCTGTACTACTTTCGGATCCAGTAAGGTGGTGATATCACCCACAGAATCCGGTTCACCTTCGGCAATCTTGCGTAGTATGCGGCGCATAATTTTGCCACTACGTGTCTTCGGCAGATCGTGAACAAACTGAATTTTATCCGGTCTGGCAAATGCTCCAATTATCTGACTAACGGTTTGTTCAACTGCTTTCCGTGAATCATCGTTATCGGATAAAGTAGCTGCGCATATGATATAGGCGTAAATTCCCTGACCTTTGATGTCGTGTGGATAGCCCACCACCGCACTTTCTACTACACCGGGATGCGTATTGATCGCATTTTCGACTTCCGCCGTACCAATCCTGTGACCACTAACATTCAGTACATCATCTACCCTACCGGTAATCCTATAAAAACCATTCTCGTCTCTGAATGCGCCATCACCGGAATAATATTTACCAGGGAACATCGAAAAATAAGTTCTCCTGAATCGTTCATGATCACCCCAGGTAGTGCGCAACATTCCCGGCCAGGGTCTGCTAATACAGAGATGTCCTGTCACTCGCGGCTCAGTTATTTCATGGCCACTATCATCCAACAGGATAGGTACTACACCGGGCAATGGATTGGTAGCAAAGGTCGGTTTGCCTTCGGTCACACCCGCCAGATTTGAGATCATGATTCCTCCGGTCTCTGTCTGCCACCAGGTATCTACTATCGGGCACTTCCCTTTGCCGATATACTGATCATACCAGTGCCAGGCTTCCGCATTAATGGGTTCACCAACTGAACCGAGCACTCTCAGTGAGTCCAACCTATATTTACTAATTAGATCCGTACCATGTCCCATCAGCGCTCTGATAGCTGTGGGCGCAGTATATAACAGATTGACCTGATATTTATCGATTATTTCCCAATATCTACCTGCATCCGGCCAGGTGGGAATTCCTTCAAACATAAGTGAGGTAGCACCTTGGCTCAGTGGCCCATAAATGGTATAACTGTGACCGGTAACCCAACCAATATCCGCAGTGCAGAAATAAACTTCACCAGGTTGATACTGAAATACATTTTCAAAGGTATAAGCCGTCCATACCATGTATCCACCGATGGTATGCACTACCCCTTTCGGCTTTCCTGTACTCCCGGAAGTATATAATATAAATAAAGGATCTTCGGCATCCATCTCTTCAGCATCCTCAATGCTGATAGTATCCAGATTTATCTTGTTTATCTCATCTGCCCACCAGACATCCCGACCTTCTTGCATTGTTACAGGTGTTTTTGTCCGCTTCAGCACTATAACCTTTTTTATAAAATCAATATCTGCTATTGCTTCATCTACTACCGGTTTCAGCGGAATTTCCTTGTGCCCTCTGTATGAACCATCACAAGTGATGAGGAACGTTGCATGCCCATCCAACACTCTGTCACTGATACTGCGGGCACTAAAGCCACCAAATATCACTGAATGAATCGCACCTATACGTGCACAACCAAGCACAGCAACTGCCAGTTCAGGTACCATACCCATATAAATACAAACTCTGTCACCTTTGGTGACACCATTATTCCGTAATACCTGTGCAAATCGCACCACTCTGTGATGCAGTTCATTGTATGTAAGAATAAGATTTTGTTCCGCCGGATCATTCGGTTCCCATATAATTGCTGGGTGATCACCCAATTCTTCAAGATGTCGGTCCAGGCAATTTTCGGTGATATTCAGCTTACCTCCGGCAAACCACTCTATTTCTGGCTCATCAAAATTCCAGTCAAGTACTTTATCCCATTTTTTCCTCCAATAAAAATGCGATGCTATATCTGCCCAAAATCCTTCAGGGTCATTTAAACTGGCTTCATAAGATGCCTGATAAGTGGAAAGGTCATTAATATGAAATGGAAATGACATTGGTTTTTTTTACCAATATAAGGAAAAGAAAAAATCTAAATAGAACTTAATTTCACAAACTTCGACGCTATTCTTCAGTACCTATTTGCAATCAATAGATATTTAAAATGGTATATTTCTTATCAGCAAACTGAAAATTATCACCTGCCACTTTATCTACCATTACTGAATATATAGGCGAGTCATTACTAATACCAATAATCTCTCGTCCCTCAATATCAAACGAACTTAAGTTTGCTCCAATTAAAAACCAACGCAAGTCAGTTTCGACCAATGCCCCAGGTAAAACTGATGAATGTTCAGTCTCTGCATATATACTCAATAAATCCAATGTCTCTCTGGCTTGTTCTACCTGATATTTGGTACGTAATACCAGTTCCATTGATTCATTCTGATGGGAAAAATCATCTATATCTCTTGAACTATTTTCATCCAGATCAGTCACTCCTTCCAATTTCTCCCGATATGATTCTAATTCGGTGATCCGGAAAGATTGCTCATCAACAATAAGTTTATATATTTCCTGCTTTCTCAAAATTCAAATTTTATTGGTTAAATTTCTGTGTAATTTAACAGAAAGATAGGAGATAAACAAATAATTAATGAAATTTATTTTAATATAATTTTGACATTTCTCTAAAGTATATTTCCCTCATATTCCTGATTCAAATTTCTTAAATCAATAACTAATATCAACTGTTACCGATTTACTACAAATTGTCAGAAAACTATTTCTTTTTTATATATTTCACTTTAAGAATGTTGAGTGAATTGGGATGGTAATTTTCGATATCCAAAGTCGTAAATGCACGTACCTCATCATAAAACAAAAATATCACGGGAACGTCATCTACAATTATCCGCTGCATCTCCTGATAGAGCGCCATTCGCTTTACCTCATCAGTTTCAGACAGTGCAGCGCTGTATAATGCATCAAACCTTGCATTTTTAAACCGGGTATAATTAGGCGGGGCACTATTTTCACCATAAAAACAGGTAAGATAATTCTCCGCATCAGAATAATCTGCCAGCCAGCTGGCTCTGAAAAATGAAGCTTTTCCGTTTCTGACCATCTCACGTATGGTTGCGGCCTCTGCAACATCAATCTTACATTTAATACCTAAGGATTCCCATTGCCGGATGATAAACAGACAATAATCAGAATAATCTTTCGGTGTCAGTATAGTTAGTAATGGTCGCTTATCCATTGGCAATTTACTATATCCACATTCATCCAGCAATTGTCGCGATTCTTCCGGGTCATAATGATAACCCGGCACCTTCTTCTCATCATACGAAGGAAGACCAAAGGGCACGAATGAGCTAATCGCTGGATGTCCTATACCGCGCCTGATCGTTTTTAACATCT
>CAZGKN010000180.1:0-4177 GCA_964525915.1 uncultured Saprospiraceae bacterium
CTGAGAGGTAAAGTAGTTTTACTAGATTTCTGGGCGAGTTGGTGTGGTCCATGTCGTCAAGCTAATCCTCATGTAGTAGAGCTTTATAATAAGTACAAGGACAAAGGTTTCACTGTTTATAGTGTTTCACTGGATGGCCTGGATTCTCAAAACAGAGGGAAATACAGTGGGGCTGAATTGCAGAAACAATTGGATGCGCAGAAAGCACGTTGGGTTGCGGCTATCGAGAAAGATAATCTAACCTGGGATACCCATGTAAGTGACCTGATGAAATGGGAATGCAAGCCAGCTAGAGAATATGGTGTGAATTCAATTCCACGTACTTTCCTTATCGATCGTAGTGGAAAAATTGTTGCAGATAATCCACGCAATAACCTGGAAGACGAATTAAAGAAACTTTTATAATCGTTATTGCTAATATAGGCATGGTTAATTTAATTGATGTTCGATAGTACTAAATTGAGTTAACCATGTTTTTAGTATTTTCGGTTGATTTAAATATATAAAACAAGTAACATGTTAACCTCAGCAAAATTCAGTAGTGCTGAATTTATAGATCAGGAACAGGAATTTGGAGCTCATAATTATCATCCGTTACCTGTAGTGCTTTCAAAAGGCAGAGGCGTATATCTATGGGATGTTGAGGGAAAACAATATTATGATTTCTTATCTGCCTACAGTGCAGTGAATCAAGGTCACTGTCATCCCAGATTGATTAAAGCACTGATGGAACAGGCTGGGAAGTTAACTCTTACTTCCAGGGCATTTTATAATGACCAGTTAGGGCCCTTCACTGAATATATTACTTCCTTCTTCGGATATGATAAGGTTTTGCCGATGAACACCGGAGTAGAAGCTGTAGAAACTGCAGTTAAAATGGCACGAAAGTGGGGCTATGAGGTAAAAAACGTACCAGAGAATCAGGCGATCATCGTAACTGCCTCCGGTAATTTCCATGGGCGTACCATGACTGCAGTCACTATTTCTACTGATCCAAATACTAAGAACAATTTTGGTCCTTTCCTGCCTGGATTTAAAACTGTACAGTATGACAATCTCGAAGAAATGAAAGTAGCTTGTGCAAACCCAAATGTCGTTGCTGTGCTTCTGGAACCAATACAGGGAGAAGCTGGTGTAATTGTACCTTCGGATGAATATTTAAAAGAAACAGTTGCTATTTGTCGGGAAAACAATATTTTGTTTCTGGCAGATGAGGTTCAGACAGGTATCGCCCGCACAGGTAAGATGCTTGCCTGTGATCATTTAGGGATTAGACCTGATATTTTAATTTTAGGTAAAGCCTTATCCGGTGGGGTATTACCAGTATCTGCTGTCTTAGCAGATGATGAAATAATGCTTTGCATTAAGGAGGGTCAACATGGATCGACTTTTGGTGGTAATCCTTTGGCTTGTGCTGTCGCAATGGAGGCGCTCCAGGTCGTAGAGGATGAACAACTCACACAAAATGCAGCGCGAATGGGTGAGATTTTCAGACAGGAGATCAAATCTTTTATTAGCAATCATCCATATGTTAAAACAGTGCGGGGAAGAGGCTTATTAAATGCGATTGAAATTGATGAATCCGAAGATAGTGAGACTGCCTGGAATCTTTGCCTGACAATGTCAAACAAAGGCTTACTTGCTAAGCCTACACATGGAAATATTATCCGTTTTGCTCCGCCCTTAGTGATTAATGAATCTCAATTGAGAGAATGTATTGAGATCATTTGCTTATCTATCGAAGAGTCCGGAAGAAGCTAAACAATGATCAGAGTTTGTTTATTAGTGATGTGAATCCCCGCTACCAATTATGAGTTGCTCAATATATGAGACAGCAGTTTTTTCTCTTAGTGTGTAATCATTACTTCCTATTATCCGGAAATTGAAGTGATTTAGTTCCATTTGGTGAATATATTTAAGATGTAATTCATTTCTTAATTGCTGATCAGGATACTCACGCATTCCATCTGACACCCATTCTACCTCCGGACTTAGTAATAAATATAAATCAGCTTTGTTTGCAAGCATACGCTCTCTTATCCAATCTTCTACTTTATCAAAAACAACTTTTGCCCAAATATTTATCACCAAAAAATCGGTATCAAATATTCCCAATTGCTTTGATTCGTGTTTCAATATAAATTCATCTTCAGTGAGTGCTTGTCCTTGTGCTATTTTGATGAAATCTGTGTAAGAATAATCAGAGCCATGTTCATCCAGATAGATTCTCGCATATTCAGGGAGGAAAGGACAGGCAAAGTGTTGTGATAAGTATTCAGTCATAGTGGATTTACCTGTAGATTCTACGCCTGCAATAACTACTTTTTTCAATATTGACTAATTTGTTCTGTTGTGTACTCCAATCTGTGTTGGCGCTCTAGTTTGATCCAATAAATAAGTCCCATGGTAGCAAGTACGAGAAATACACAAAATTGAATCACTGTAAGATACAATCCTTTGTAGAAAAACAAAGGTACTGCAATCAGATCTGCTAATAACCAGGCATACCAGTTTTCAATCTTGCGTCTCGTCATCCACCACATGGCTGTAGCTGAAGATCCTGAAACTATAGAGTCACCCAATGGTACAGTACTATCGGTAAGATGCTTCAATGAAAAATAAAGAATTACAGTTATAAGTATGAATACTGTCAAACCATAGATCCACTCTTTCCAATTACAGTATGTGACCGGATAGACATATTCATCACCTTTCTTTTTTGCCCAGTTTATCCATCCTACAAAATTCATTATTGTATAATAACCATTCAGTCCTGCATCTGCGTATAACTTAGAGTGGAAACAAATGTAAGTATATAGTACGACGCTAAGTAATCCAGTTGGATACACCAAAATGTCATTTTTTCGGCTATACCATACACTGACGATACCCGAAAATGCTGCCAGAAATTCAAGAAAAGTAAATAACATTAATACTCGTGTATATCATCAAACATACTACTATTCTTTAAATTATAAATTTATTTCATGTGGGATAGACGTTATCGTTTTCTACACATAAATGAGTTGAGTCCTGAAAAAGAATTTATTGGATATATTTGTGTATTAGAAAATAACTATGGCAGAAGTAAATGATAAGCGATTAATTGAGGCATATTCGACGATAATACAAGGAGTAGGTGAGGATGTCGGCAGAGAAGGTTTGGTAAAGACCCCGGAACGGGCAGCTAAAGCGATTGAGTTTCTTACTAAAGGGTATCAGCAGGATGCGGAAGAAATCCTACGATCAGCACTATTTAATGAAGATTACAATGAAATGGTAATAGTGAAAGACATTGAAATGTATTCGCTTTGTGAACACCATCTATTGCCCTTTATTGGGAAAGTACATATAGCGTATATACCGAAAGGCCGCATTGTTGGCCTTAGTAAACTGCCGAGAGTTGTAGATGTTTTTTCTCGTCGCTTTCAGGTACAGGAGCGTTTGACCCACGAAATTTTAGATGTTATTGACTCTACATTGAAGCCATACGGGGTCGCGGTTGTGATCGAGGCAGCACATTTCTGTATGATGATGCGAGGTGTCATGAAGCAGAATAGTATTACGACTACTTCAGCCTTCACAGGAGAATTCGAACATGTGCAGACCAGAAGTGAATTTCTTCAACTCATTAAATCATCAAATTAGTATCATGAGAGAGGCTTATATTATTCAGGGATTTCGTTCGCCGGTCACCAAGGCACATAAAGGTGGCTTGCGTCTTATGCGAAGTGACGATATTGCTGTCCAGGTAATAAATAAACTGATGGACTCTGTTCCTGAAATCGAACGCAGTATGGTTGATGACTGTATAGTCGGTTGTGCAAATCCTGAAGGCGAACAAGGACTTCAGATAGGGCGTTTGATTGCGATGCGTGCATTAGGTGAGTCTGTTGCTGGTATGACAGTAAACAGATATTGCGCTTCCGGTTTGGAGACTATTTCCATTGCTGTGGCAAAGATAAAAGCTGGTATGGGTGACATTTATGTTGCCGGAGGTGCTGAAAGTATGAGTCTGATCCCAATGACCGGATACAAATTTGCTCCAAATTATAATACTGTAGAAGAATACCCAAATTCTATCGTTAGCATGGGTCTTACCGCTGAAGCTGTGGCAAAAAAATATAATATTAGTCGCAAACAACAGGATGAATTTGCATTCAGATCACACGAATTA
>CAZGKN010000181.1:0-4155 GCA_964525915.1 uncultured Saprospiraceae bacterium
GCCTGTCGCGAAGAATACCGACGCTGCCAGGATAAGTATGGCAGCATTGACAAAAAATGCGGCATTGAGTGCGATCGCACTATCCATAAAGTTTAATCGAAGCGCTTTCTTTATTCCCTGGTTTGTATTCACGATTTTGCGTGTCTGAACCAAAGAGGAATGAAGATACAGATTGTGCGGCATTACGGTAGCACCGATGATACCGATGGCGATATACAGTGCATCGCCACTCAGCGATGTGGGGACAAACCCGGTCAAAATCTCACTCACTGCCGGTTTGGCCAGATATATTTCTACTAAGAACGATCCGCCGATGATGATGATCAGTGCCAGAATAAATGCTTCCATTCTTCGCATACCCAATTTCTGAAACCAGAGTATCAGGAATGTATCCAGAACAGTAATACATACACCCCAGAGAATGGGTAATCCCGTCAGGAGATGGATACCTATCGCCATCCCCAATACCTCCGCCAGATCGCAGGCAGCTATAGCCAGCTCAGCCAGTACATAAAGACAAAAGTTAACTGCCCGTGGATACATGTCCCGGTTAGCCTGTGCCAGATCCCGCCTGCGCACTATCCCCAGCCGTGCACTCAGACTCTGTAGCAGTAAGGCCATGAGATTGCTCATGACTAATACCCAGATAAGGCTGTATCCAAATCGGGCACCACCCTGCAAGTCAGTTGCCCAGTTGCCGGGATCCATGTAACCCACACTGACCAGATAAGCCGGGCCGAAAAACCGAAGCCATTTCCCCCAGCCTTTTTTAGGAACTGTAGTGTCTATCGATTCGTGTACTTCACTGAGTGATAAATGTTTATGATGTTCTTGTGCCATACTATAGGATTGTGACAAATAATGATTTTGCTAATACTGAACTCAGATGGATGATTCCTGACTGATGTATCTCTAATTCAAGGGATTCATCAAATTCGAATTTATTGTTTACCCGTACCTGCGTGCCGAGATTGATCGAAAAGTGATTGAGTATCTCCAGTAACTGGACATCCTGACTGGCGACAGAAACGACTTCAGCAAACACACCTGGGGCCAGATCTGAAAGTCGGATTTGTTTTCTGAGGATGATATTCCCCTGTGCATCAGGTATGGGGTCACCATGTGGATCCACTCTGGGATAATCCAAAAATTCATCCAGTTTATCAATCAGTTTTTCCGAACTTACATGTTCCAATTCCTCTGCGATAGTATGGACTTCATCCCAACCAAATTGCAGTTTTTCTGATAGAAAAAATTCCCATAACCTATGTCGCCGGATGATATTGAGCGCAGCTTTTTTACCACTGCCGGTCAATTTGATTTGTTTATAGGGTGACCAGTTGATCAATTTTTTTTCTTTTAGCTTTTTTAGCATATCGGTTACAGATGCGGGCTTTGTCTGCATTGCCTCTGACAAATGACCGGTAGATAAATTACCCTCAGCTTCCAGATGGTAAATTGATTTGATATAGTTTTCTTCCGCGATAGAATATTTAGGTTGCACGAAATAAAAATTTAGGCGAATCTAAAAATAATTTTGCAATTGATGAATATGAATTTGTTTTTTTATGCGAAATTAATTCCCTGAAGCGTAGTCTGAGCTTGTCCCGATAGGTCGGGAAGCCTACGCTTAGCGGTGGACAATGTTAAAAAGGTAATTTAAGCTTTGCTTAAATTGCCATTTTAGCTAACTGAATGTTTGGCGTAGGTTCCAGCCTACGCCACATGAACAAGAATGAGAAATTCCTAAAAAAAAAGAGCCGTTTTATTTCATTGGTTTTGCATTCATTTCGAACTCCAGCGTGCCACCATGCATTAACAGTGCATGTGCTATTTGGTGATTGGGAATTGGTTTGCCATTGAAGCTCACTTTATGGACATACACATTTTCCGGAGCCTGGTTTTTTGCAATAATTGTAAGTGTTTTCCCATTTTCCAGATGGAGGATTGCATTTTGAATCAAAGGACTACCTAATTGGTACAACACACTTCCCGGGCATACCGGATAAAATCCGAGTGCTGAGAACAAATACCAGGCGCTCATCTGGCCACAGTCATCATTACCACCCAGCCCATCAGGTGCAGGCCGGTATTGATTGTCCATGATCATTCGTACCCGTTCTTGTGTTTTCCACGGATTATCCGTCCAGTTGTACAGGTAAGCAACATGATGAGAAGGCTCATTACCATGGACATAATTGCCTATGATGCCATCGCGGGTGATGTCCTCTGTATTTTCAAAATATTTATCCGGCAGATGCATCATGAAGAGCGAATCCAGATAAGTTTCAAACTTCTTCTTGCCACCCATAAGTTGGATCAGACCGGGTACATCTTGTGGGACATAGAGTGAATAATTCCATGAATTCCCTTCGATAAATCCTTGCCCATGCGTGTCGAGTGGATCGAAAGGTGACTTAAAACTACCGTCAGACAAGCGTGGTCGCATAAAACCAATGGACGCATCAAATACATTTTTATAATTCATTGCCCTGACTGAAAACTCATGGTAGATATCCATTTTCCCCATTTCTTTTGCCATTTGGGCTATACACCAGTCATCATACGCATATTCCAGTACTTTTGAGACTGATGAGCCATTTTTATCTTCCGGGATATAACCCTTGTCCATGTAATAGCCCAATCCGTCATAATAGCGTGTCCGGGAAGTCTGTACACAGGCATTCAGCGCGACTTCAGCATTAAAATTCCGGTTTCCTTTCATGTATGCATCAGCGATCACTGAAACGCTGTGGTAGCCTATCATGCACCAGTTTTCATTGGCATAGTGGCTCCAGACCGGCAGCATGTGTTCGGCACTCTGTTGCTGATGTGCAATCATAGATTTGATCATATCCACATCCCGGGTGGGTTGGATTAGGTTGAACCAGGGGTGAAGGGCACGATAGGTATCCCAAAGGGAAAATATCGTATAATTAGTAAAGTCTGCAGCAGTATGAATGTTCAGGTCCAGCCCTCTGTATTGACGGTCATTGTCCATATAAATCTGTGGCGAGATAAAAGTGTGATAGAGCGCGGTGTAAAAATTAGTCTTTACATCGTCGGATGCTTCAATCTCTACTTTTCCCAATTCATTATTCCATAGTGATTTAGCTTCTTCATGTAATTGATCAAAGGTCTTACCGTCAGTTTCTGCTTGTAGGTTTTCCAATGCTCCTGCGGTACTTACGGGCGATAAGGCAACAAATACTTCCACAGATTCGCCGGCTGTAACATCCAAATCAAAGTATAATCGTAATTGTTTGCCAGCCTGTTCCGGAAAATTTTTACTTTCGTCAAATTTCCGCCAAAAGCCTCTATACACCTGTTTTTTTTCAAAATGCGCCGCACCGTAATTTTTAATTGGTTTCGAAAAACGCATTGCAAAATAGACAGTCCGGGTGCGTGCCCAGCCATTCGTCTGTCTGTATCCGGTGACTGTGCCATCCGGATGTACGGTGACATGACTCCAGACATTTTTATCCGGATAATTATAAATGCCATAGACCATATCAAACAGAATATGTGCATCACCTGCCTGTGCGAATGTATAACGGTGTATCCCGCACCGGGGGCTGGCAGTGAGCTCTGCCTGTATCTGATGATCTTCGAGTAATACACTGTAATAACCGGGAGAAGCTTTCTCAGTAGCATGATGATATACGGATCGGAATCCCGATTCAGGATTTGCGGCAGTGCCGGGATTGAGCTGTAAAGGCCCCTGTGTGGCAGTCACCAGGAAATCACCGAGATCGGAATGTCCGGTACCGCTGAAATGTGTGTGACTGAATCCTACTATCGTGCTATCTTCATATTGATAACCCGCGCAATACTTATATACATCCGGATTGTATTTCCCATTCTCTTCATAGGGAATGGTATCCGTATCCGGACTCAGTTGGACTGCACCGAAAGGCACCACAGCGCCTGGAAATGTATGGCCCATGCGCTCAGTTCCAATCAATGGATTCACATATTGTGTATAATCCTGTGCCTGACTATTCAGGGTACACCAGAACAGCCAACCTGCTATTGCAATATATCTCATGTAATTCTGCTTAGTTGCCCAGCCAGGCCGTCCATGGAATACGGGAAAGAATCAGTATCAGCCCGATTAGATAAAAGATAAACACAGTCTTGAACTTGCGCTTATCT
>CAZGKN010000182.1:0-4036 GCA_964525915.1 uncultured Saprospiraceae bacterium
TTTAAATAGCGCGAAGGTAGCAATAAATATTAAGGTAAGACTTTACACCTCAATAATTGGGTAAATGGAATTGTGTACATAGATGCAATTATTCCTTGTTACTACTGTACTATTGAATAAATCGAATCTTTTTAATACTAAAAGCACATCTACAACCATTTAAATTATAAATTTGTTAGGTCATTGATTTCTGACAATATTTACAAAAGCCTGTCCTTTCTTTTATCCACAATTACCTGGATAACTTTCTTTCTATATAAATTGAACCAAATTACTGAATTTTGATGCTATGAAGCGTATAAAGATGATGATCGTAGATGACCACAAAATGTTTGTCGAAGGTGTCAGCGCTATTTTCTCAGGCTCTAAAGAAATAGAGATTTGTGGTGCGATCTATGACGGCAAGGATGTCCTGGAAACGCTGCACAATACACCTGAAGTTCAACTGATATTATTGGATATCAATTTGCCAAATATCAATGGCCTCGAGCTGACAAAAATGATAAAGAAAGATTTTCCGGATATTAAAATTCTGGTGCTCAGTATGTACAATAATGCCGAGTATATCAAGGAAGTATTGAAAGAAGGTGCTTCAGGATATATTCTGAAAAATACTGATCATGAGGAATTACTAACTGCGATAAAAGCTGTTTCCAATGGGCAGCAATATTATAGCCAGTCCGTAACACAGACGATGATGAACAGTTTTGCTAAAAAGAAAAACACATCCAATGATCTGATAAACGTCAAGATCAGCAAACGGGAAAAAGAAATACTGGCACTTATCATCAAAGAATATACTGCACAGGAAATCGCTAAGTTGCTGTTTATCAGTCTGCATACCGTCGAAACCCACCGGAGCAACCTCATGTCGAAGCTCGGTGTGCGAAACAGTGCAGGTCTGGTCAGAGTCGCACTGGAAAATAATCTCCTCTGAGTAAATAATGAAAAAAATTATCCACTGATGAGGTGCTTTATCAAATATATTATTTCAATAATCCTGTTGAGTTTCACAGGATTAAATCTCAATGCACAGGATAGTTTACTCCCACTAAATAAATCAACACTCCATGAAGATTTACAACATGCATTAGCGCAAAATAAATCAGCCCGGATAATAGATGCATATATCCGCCTCGCAGAACACATGGAGACAAACTCTCAGGCTGATAGTGCAGTTTACTACTATCTAAAAGCGCTGGGTGCGTATGGTAATGACAAAAAGGAAGGCTTCTACTCAATTAAATCAAAATTAGGATCGCTCTATCTGGTACTTTTGGATTATGACAATGCAGTTGCACAATTGAATGAAAGTACACAGTATTATTTCAAGAAAAAAAAATATTATGCCTATGTAAAAAATTCAAATCTACTGGGAATGGCCTATCTGAAGAAGAAAAATCAGGTATTAGCCAGGCGGAATTTTCTAAACTCGATAGAGATCAATAATACTTATCTGAAAGATACGGTACTGAAGATAGAGAACAATTCCTTCATGATCCAATACCTGCTGGATCAAGGTGATAATTATTCAGCGCTAAAGCTGGCCAATACCAGCATAAAATTGGCTGAAATAAAAAAGCTTCCCGGTGACTTAGTAAAAAATAAAATCTATGCAGCTACCAGCCTGTTTTCAATAGGAAAATTTAAAGAAGCCAATCAGATACTGCTCTCGGCAGAAAGACTGGCGACTGCAAATAAGTTGACTGAGGATCTGCCCGGTATTTATAAACTGCTCTCAAAGACTTCACTGGAACTGGGGCTAAAAGACAGTGTTATTTATTTTCTTGATAAATACACGATGTCTATCAAGGAACTCACAAATATGGAAATCGTCAGGTCCAGCAAAGAGATTTCAGAGAAATTTAATTCAGAAAATAAAGACAATATCATCAAATACCTCGAATCACAGAATGCCATAAAGACCTTCAATCAGCAAAAACAACAAACTGCCATTATCATACTCTTTGTCGGGCTGCTGATGTTGGGCTTACTTCTTTACTTCATATACAGAAATTACACAAACCAGATTAAGAACAATGAGATAATCAATGAGCAACGTACCAAGCTCAATGAACAGCAACTCAAGCAAGCACAGAAAGATAATCAGATCATCGCCATGGAATTCATGCTTCGTGGTCAGGAAGATGAACGAAATCGAATCGGCAAAGACCTCCATGATAGTCTGGGTGCCATGCTCTCGACGATTAAGCTACACATGAGTACTATCAAACCGGCAGAAGGAACACCCGCTAACGGTAATTTTGAAAAAACCAAAAACCTCCTGGATGATGCCTGTGAAGAAGTGCGAAAGATCAGTCGGGATATGATGCCCATAACCCTCGAAAATTACGGACTGGATGTAGCTCTCGGAGAACTGACGGATAAGTTTACAACTGAAGCAGGGCCACAGGTCATCTATCAGGCATTTGGCCGGAATTATATTTTATCCAAAGACAATGAACTCTTTATCTACCGCATGATACAGGAGTTAGTCAACAATAGTATCAAACACGCTGAGGCAACTGAAATTCTTATCCAGATCAATTTTCTGGAAACGAAAATGGTCATTACCGTGGAAGATGATGGTAAGGGATTCTATTATCACCCGGAATTATTTAAAGGTATGGGACTAAAAAATCTGGATTATCGTGTACAATATCTTCATGGCGAGATGAGCATAGACACACAACCGAATCATGGCACGACAGTGGTCATAGAAATTCCGGCTGAAGTGCTCCAGAAAACAAGTGAAGTGCAGGTAGAGATTTGATATAGAGATCTGAGATTTGCTAATTTCTTAATTTTCAACTTTACAATCAAGCATCGAATAATTAATTTCGCATTCTTTGTGTATAATTTATCCTAAATTTGGCTTTGTAAAATTATTCAGCTATCAGTAATTGTTTTTACTCCCATTGAAAAATATATATTTTAATTTTCTCTTTCTACTTACAGCATTATTGACATCCTCTGTGCTCTTTGCCAATGATCCCTGCAGTGCAATAAGTCTCAGCAACAACGCTATTTTTTATACGACATATGATTTGACAGGTCAATCACCATCAGGCATCGCCCCTCCTTCCTGTGGAACATACAATGACCCGGATATCTGGTTTTCATTCACTGCTCCGACAGGAGGGACAGTATCCATAGAGGTCAAGGGATTGACAAATGCCGATCCGGCTATGGCCATATATTCCGGTTCCTGCAGCAGCCCGGTAGAATTAGCCTGTCGGGAGGAACAAGACTGTGGCACTGATCCTAACCCCGGCATTACGCTGGATAATCTGACACCGGGTTCAACCTATTATATCCGGGTCTGGGCAGAAGCCGGTGGTGGAGGTACTTTTAAAATAAGGATTACAGACCCAAATGCTAATAATTTTACCAATTTTTACAATGCATACAACACTTCATCCAACTGTGTCCAGCTTACACAAGCGATCCAACAACAGCGTGGGTGCTCGTGGTATAATATATCCATTGATTTCAGTCTCCCGTTTGAGATGGAATTTACACTCAATTTTGGAAATATTGATGCCAACGGAGCTGACGGGATATGTATGGTATATTCCACAGCTGAAAATTGTGGTGAAACAGGCGGAGGCATAGGTGCCCTGGGCATACCTAACTCCTTTATCATCACCTTCGATACCTGGCAGAATGCAGAATACAATGATCCGCCTGAAGATCACTCAAATTTCTATTTCAATGGTGATTTTACTAATCCGATTGTAGGCCCAAACACATTAGGCGGAGGCAATGTGGAAGATGGAAATGACCATGATGTGCGCTTTACCTGGGATCCGGCAACGATGACTTTCAATGTATATTTCGATGGTGTATTAACGATAGGTAGAAATGGTTTGGATATCGTCAATCAATGTTTTGGTGGCGAGACAAATGTATTCTGGGGTCTGACAGCTTCTACCGGGGGTTCAGTAAACAATCAATCCTTCTGCTATCAATCAGCAGTAATCAAAGACACCAGTCCAAAACCGGACACACTCAATCCACAGATCTGCGATGGTGA
>CAZGKN010000183.1:0-4018 GCA_964525915.1 uncultured Saprospiraceae bacterium
GTTAGGTAGTGCTTATGAATTACGCTTAGCCGGTATAGATGAACTATCATTAAAACATGATTCTCCATTACTGGAAGCATGTAATACCAGTTTTCAGGTGCATCTTCAGGTAACTCCAGCGTCCTTTGTGAAAATGTATAATATATCTCAGGCACTGGCAGCTCCGGTTGTAGCGATTTCAGCCAATAGCCCTTTGGTGTTTGGCCGGCGTCTGTGGCATGAGTCCAGAATCGCCTTGTTTCAGCAAGCGCTGGATACGCGTACATCTTCAGAGTATATGCGTGATAGAAGTCCCAGGGTGAGCTTTGGAAAAGGATGGCTTAGAAACTCGATTCTGGATATTTACAAGGAAGATATCAGCCGGTTCAGAGTGCTCATGACTGGAGATAAGTATGAAGACTCGATTCAGCTTATCCGGGATGGACGTGTACCTAATCTGAAAGCACTGCAGATACATAATTCAACAGTATATCGGTGGAACAGGCCATGCTATGGCATTAGTCCGAATGGTCAACCGCACCTTCGTATCGAAAACAGAGTGTTCCCCAGTGGCCCTACAGTAATTGATGAAGTTGCAAATGCAGCATTTTGGCTCGGTCTGATGAAGGGAATGGAAGATCAGTATGATGATATTATAAAACATATTTCCTGGGAAGATGTACGTGATAACTTTAGTAAAGCGGCACAGTTTGGAATTGACTCTAAGTTTACCTGGATGAAAGACCACAAAATCACGCCTGCAGAATTAATACTATCTGAGTTGTTGCCTATGGCCGAACACGGCTTGAAATTGCAGAATGTGGATAAAGATGACATTTCCCGTTATCTGGATGTGATTCGTGGTAGAGCCGAAAAACACATGACCGGAGCCCGATGGCAATTGCGGGCCTTCACCTCATTTATAAAACGGGTGTCCCGTGATGAGGCAATGACCGTATTAACTCAATCAATTTTGAAAAACCAGGAACAAGAAATCCCTATTCATCAATGGAAAGCCCCTAAATTAAACGACTTGGACGAATACAGACCTACCAGACTTAAAGTGGAAGAGTTCATGGAGACAGATCTCTTCACTGTACAAAAAGATGATATCATCGAATTAGTAGCGGAAATGATGAACTGGCGAAAGATAAGATACATGCCTGTGGAAGACAGTAAAGGCAATCTTATTGGCCTGGTCACATCACGCCTACTCTTGCGCCATTTTGCTGACAGAGCAAAAGTGAATTTCGAGGGCAGCACTGTAGTGAGCGATATTATGATAAATAGCCCTATTACAATAAGCCCACAAGAAACAATTTTTGATGCACTGAATACTATGCGAACAAATCGAATAGGTTGCTTGCCTGTCGTTAGTGAGGGTCAGTTGATAGGGATTATCACTGAAATGGATTTCCTGCGTATTACCAGTCGCCTTCTGGAACGAATTGAGAAATTTGATGACAATGAAGATAACGCTGACAGTGAGGATGATGTGACTTTAGGTCATGGTCATCATTGAATTCAATGACAGAAATTTTACTGCATAAAAAAAGCACCGAAAGTTAATTCCGGTGCTTTTTTATTTGTTCAGCGGCTTAGAGTTTTACAAACTTCTTAGTGACCAGCCCTTCTTTACAGGTAAATTGAATCAGATAAATTCCACTTTCGAGTGAATTCAAATTGATTACATTTTTAACTTTTGATTCCTGAAGCATCTGCCCATTGATACTATAAATTTTTATCTGGCTAATATTCAAATCTGTATTAATAAATAGCTGAGATTTAGCCGGATTAGGGAATAAGTTAATCTTATTGGCTAATTGTTGATTATGTACAGCACCACCAATCAGGATATCTTCTTTATATCTCGGAGAGAACTGATATCCATCCAGGTAAGGTGAACTTTGGTCAAATTGACCACCTAATCCAATAACATCGAATGTACCTAAAGGAGCAGGTATCGATGATGCAGTCGTCGCAGATAGGATGCGCATCGTGTATTCATTTGTTCCATCACTCAATGTAACATTAAATGATTGTCCCTGTTTCCACTGTGCGGTATCTACAATATGCACATTGTCTAAGCGCATTAGTTGAGATTCAGTAGCTTCACCTAATGCAGATGTAAGAGTAGGAGCGAACAGTGAATTGCCCGTATTGACAAATTTAATTGAATCAACTAACAGCTCAATGAGTCCATTAAACTGAGTAATCTTACCCTTTACGATAACATTATCCGTTTCAGTTGCATTATAACCAAAATTCTGATTACTTGAAAAAACAGTGATTCCGTCATTGCTTCCATCTATAAGCACGAATTGTAAGCCCTGCGGCCGAACATTACCTCCATATACTGTACCACTCAGTTCAGCAAGAGAGTCCACCATGACTGCTTTTCCATCATTATCTATTTGTGTGGCAGCAGCTATACTTCTTTTGGGATAATCTATCCCCGGGTTGAGTGGTTCTACTATTACTACACCCTTCATCCCCATGGCAGCATGAGGATCACACTGATAGTTGTTTGTACCAATGTTTTGGAATGTATAAGTAAATTCATAAGGGGCAGGCTTTGGATCACCACTTAAGAAGTCATTTGGATTTGTAGGAAATGTAGATTGCGAACCATTTACATTATGAACTCCTTGAGTAAATTTCCATAAAATAGTCTCTCCTTGTTTGATCGTTACTGTCTTGGGAGTGAATTTGTCATTGGTAACTTCCACTGTTGCTGCATAAACCGGGCCACATTCCGCAGAGTTTGCTTTGCCAGGAGTGCCGAAAAGCGCCTTTCCGTTGATTTCCTTGTTAATGGCAGTATTAGATTTTCCCCAGTTACTTTTCTGTGTATAATCTTTAGTTATATCACATAATTCCAGCGAATAACCACCTCCATCTGCTTCAGCCGGCCAGCCAGCAGCAGCATTACCATATACCATAGAGCAAAGTATACTTCCATCAGGCTTGGCAATGGTAATAGCTTCGCCACCATTTTTTAGAGAGCCATCATCCCAATCCTCAACATCTTTTCCATAGACTATTTTAAAAGACTCATCATCTTTGGCAATGATAAAATATCCCTTTGCCGGAATAATATCTTCTGAATCAAAAGTATCAACCACTCCCGCTGTAAAAAAATGTCCGGCTAGCGAATACGGCGCATCAGAAGTATTGTATAGTTCTATATACTCGAGTGAATCATCTCCGGCTTCCGGTGGATTATACATAATTTCTGAAATGATAATCTGGCTATGCGCCGGAAAATATAATAGGATGCAAATCAACGTGTAAATAAAATGCTTCATACTGTTTAAGTAGTTTAGTGAAAAATTAGATAATACTTTTAGTCCTGTATAAAATTATTGCTGTCAAACAGGAATAGAAAAGGTTTAGGTAAATAAATTTAGCACTAAAGATATACGTTTTAGACTTATTTTTTTGTGAAATCATCTGCGTAGCTCTGATATTTAATTAATTAAAATATATAAATACAAGAATAACATAGTAATAGACAATTGTAAAAGATATATATAATTTATTGTGATTAATATTTAACAATTTCTTAAATTTGGATTTTCAAGATTAACCATTGGAGCATACTAACTTTCCGGAAATAATTAATTCTACTAATATGAAATTAAAAAGTACACTTTTATTTTTGTTTGCAGTCATAGGCTTTGCTTTGCAGGGTCAGGTGACAACAGCCGGTATTGCTGGTGTAGTCAGAGACAATGCGGGGACCCAAATGGTCGGCGCTACTGTAAAATTGACTCACGTGCCAACAGGAACGGTTTACACAGCCATTACAAATGACAATGGCCGTTATAGTTTTATCAATGCCAGACCAGGTGGACCTTATACTATAGATGTTACTAGTGTAGGATCAAAATCATTTTCAAAGGGTAATCTTTATCTTACCCTGGGTGATGTATTGATACTTAACATTGCACTGGAAGATGAAGCTACACAGTTATCTGAAGTTGTAGTCACATCCAGTCGTAATCCGATTATCAATGGTGACCGGACTGGTGCAGCT
>CAZGKN010000184.1:0-3997 GCA_964525915.1 uncultured Saprospiraceae bacterium
GCCAGCAGCCCATTGGAGCGGGTAGGCGACAGATGATTGACCAAACCGATTTTCTCTATGAAATAAAGATCTGAATTGATAATTTCTTCCGATGTATGTCCGGACAATACCTGAATCATCAGGGCTACAAGCCCTTTGGTGATGACCGCATCACTGTCTGCGGAGAAAATAATCTGTCCATTGATGGTTTCTGCATGTAGCCATACCTGTGACTGACATCCCTTGATCAGATTTTCAGGTACTTTATACTTCTCATCTAATGCAGGTAATTGTTTCCCGAGATGAATAATCTCTTCATAGCGATCCATCCATTCATCAAAAAAAGAAAATTCTTCTATCAGCTGATCTTGTCTCTCGTCTATGCTCATCCTTTGGTCACTCATATTAACTCAACATTGTAATGGCTTTCTTTATCCCCTTCACCAATATCTCTACTTCTTCTTCCGTATTGTACAATGCAAATGATGCTCTTACTGTTCCGGGTATTTCCAGTCTATCCATCACCGGTTGGGTACAATGATGTCCGGTGCGCACTGCTATTCCCATCTTATCCAGTAACTCACCCATATCGTAGGGATGAATATCATTTACCAAAAATGAAATCACACTGCTATGATCCTTTGCCTGACCTATGAAGCGTAAGCCGTCTATTTTACGCATTTCTTCCATAGCATACCTTGTCAATTCAGCTTCATAGGCATGAATCCTATCCATACCATACTGATTCAAAAACTCAATCGCCGCCATCAGTCCTATACTCCCGGCGATATCCGGTGTGCCGGCTTCAAACTTAAATGGTAATTCATTGTAAGTAGTCCGCTCAAATGTAACTTCACGGATCATCTCACCCCCACCTTGGTACGGCGGCAATGCATCCAACCACTTTTCTTTTCCATACAAGACTCCGATACCTGTCGGGCCATACATCTTATGTCCGGAGAAAACCAAAAAATCAGCATCCAGGGCTTGTACATCCAGCGCACTATGTGGTACAGCCTGTGCTGCATCCAACATTACCGGAATCCCCTTTTGGTGTGCTGCAGCAATTATCTTCTCCACCGGATTGATTGTACCCAGCGAATTGGAAATCATCGTGATGGAAACAATTTTGACATTACCTGTCAATAAATCACCCAAATCACCCAAATCACCCAAACCATCGAGTATCAGTTCACCGGTATCTGTCATCGGTATGATACGTAGATCAGCACCATTTTCTTCGCAGGCAATCTGCCAGGGTACGATATTTGAATGGTGTTCCATCGCTGAGATCAGCACTGCATCCCCCGGTGATAGAAATTTCTTTGAAAAACCCGATGCCACCAGGTTAATACTCTCTGTCGTCCCTCTGGTAAATATCACCTCTCGCGATGTGCTAGCATTGATGAACGAAGCCACTGCCTCACGCGCAGCTTCATGCGCATTTGTCGCCAGTTGGCTCAGGTGGTGAACACCCCGATGGACATTACTATTATAGTGCCTGTAATAATCATCCAGCTTATTCAGTACCTGCAAGGGTTTCTGTGTAGTAGCCGCATTGTCCAGATAGACCAGTGGCTTACCGTGTACTGAGGTATTCAGTATCGGAAATTGCGCCCGGATGTCCTGTATCGGCCATGAAGTGTGCATGGATCAATTATAAATTACCTGAGAAGGCAATACCTTCTGCCGGATAATATCATTGAGATAATCGCGAACCGCATCGATCTGTATCTTGCTGGTGATATCAAATGCAAAGGCTTCGATCAACATATTTCGTGCCATATCCTCACCTATCCCGCGTGAACGCAGGTAAAACATGGCATCATTGTCAAATCTTCCGACGGTACATCCGTGACTGCACCGGACATCATCTGCAAATATTTCCAATTGTGGTTTGGCATATACGATAGCACGGTCATCGAGGATGATGTTATTGTTTTGTTGAAATGCATTTGTTTTTTGTGCATCGTGATGCACAAACACTTTTCCATTGAAAACGGCCCTCTACCGACCTCTCAACACACCTTTATACAACTCATTGCTGGTACATCCCGGCAGATAATGATGCAGGGCTGTGTGATTATCGACCACCTGTTCGTCTATCGGAAAATACAAACCATACATATCCGTATGAGTTGCCTTTCCATAAGTGTATATGTCCAGATTATTTCTGATCAATGCTGATTCAGGTAAATTAAAGGTAAAATTACTATATGTACTGTCATCTTCCTGGTGGACAATGATCTGATTAGCTTGCCTGAATCCCGGTATCCCCTGTTGTATAATGCCATGACGCAATGAAGCTCTCGCTTCCAATTCAATCTTTGTATTGCTGATCTCAAAGAGTTGTGCCTGTGCATCTAAAAAGTGATAGGATTCGATGAGTACCGCGGCTGAACCTTCCTCACATACGATTCTATGTCGCGGAAAATGAAAAGAAAAGTCTGAATTATTATAATAATAATTAATATGTATGGGCTTTTCTATCAATTTATTTCTATGGATACGCAGAGAAAACCCACCACTATTCATTGCCTTGTTCAATTGATACAATGCACGGGTTTCCAGATTCAGTGCAAGCATTTTTTCTTCTGACAAATCAAAAGAATACGGTTCAATACTGACTCCCGGGATCGTGCCTAATGACTTAAGATCCGGTCCATCCGGATAAACATTGACTATCCAGGCATCCAATCCCGGAATACCCGGATTTGTTTGGCCTATTGAATCAGTGCCGCTCAATAACTTAGCGCTTGAAAACGGCTTCAGGTGCGGCTTCAGATTTGTAAATCGCCAGTCTTCTTCCAGAATACCGGGAAAACCTTTTTCTTCAAATCGCCTCAGTGCTTCGCGCCGATATTCCTGTTGATCCGGCAATTGATCCAGTGTAAAAAACTGACTTGCTATGTTTACTTCAGTCATGATCAGTTTGAAATTACGTTATCATTCATCTCTTTCTTGAGCCAGTCATAGCCTTTCTCTTCGAGTTCGAGCGCCAGCTCTTTTCCACCGGAAGTAACAATCCGGCCATTTGCCAATACATGCACGAAATCAGGTACGATATAATCCAGCAGCCGCTGATAATGGGTGATGATGATAAATGCATTATTGGCTGATCGAAGGCGGTTAACGCCATTCGATACGATGCGCAGTGCATCGATATCCAAACCTGAGTCTGTCTCATCCAGTATGGCTAATTTCGGATTGAGCATTGCTAACTGAAATATCTCATTTCTTTTCTTCTCACCACCGGAAAAGCCTTCATTCAGGTTTCGACGGGAAAGCGCGGTGTCAAACTCTACGAGTTCCTGCATGGATTTACTCATTTCCATGAATTCCCGTGATGAAATCTCCGGTTGGCCATGATACAATCGCTTCTCATTGATGGCAGTCTTCAGGAAATTAAGATTTGAAACACCCGGAATCTCTACCGGATACTGGAACGCCAGAAAAATACCTTCCCGCGCCCTATCCTCCGGACTGAATTCCAGCAGATCTTTACCATCAAAAGTAATCGAACCTTCCGTCACTTCATAATTATCTCTACCGGCCAGTACAGAAGCCAGAGAGCTCTTTCCCGAGCCATTCGGACCCATGATGGCGTGTACTTCACCAGCCCTGACCGTCAGATTAATTCCTTTTAAAATGGGTTTATCCTGCACATTCGCATGGATATTTTTTATTTCTAACATTGAATAATTACTATTTTATTTATAATTTTTTTAACCAACACTGCCTTCGAGTGTCAGGGATAATAACTTCTGTGCTTCGATAGCAAATTCCATAGGTAACTGATTGAGTACCTCCTTTGCATAGCCATTGACGATGAGTGCTACAGCCTTCTCGGTATCGATACCTCGCTGATTGAGGTAAAAGATCTGATCTTCCCCGATCTTTGAAGTTGTCGCTTCATGTTCAATCGTAGCTGTCGGATTTTTCGAATCGATATACGGGAAAGTGTGGGCACCACATTCATTGCCAATCAACAATGAATCACACTGCGTGAAATTGCGGG
>CAZGKN010000185.1:0-3789 GCA_964525915.1 uncultured Saprospiraceae bacterium
CCGTTGCCAAAATATTAGGTATTAGATATGTTTCCTTATCCTTCAGGCTCTGGTTTACATGTTGGACATCCCTTAGGCTATATTGCATCTGATATTTTCAGTCGGTACAAACGATTGAAAGGTTACAATGTACTCCATCCGATGGGTTATGATGCTTTTGGATTACCGGCAGAGCAATATGCATTACAGACCGGTGTCCATCCTGCAGTGAGTACAGATGCCAATATCGGGCAGTTCAGAAAGCAATTAGACAATCTTGGATTTTCTTATGACTGGTCCAGAGAGATTCGTACCAGTGATCCTACCTATTACAAATGGACACAATGGATTTTTCTCAAGCTATTTAGCCATTACTATGACTGCAATGAGAATAAAGCATTGCCCATTGAGTCATTAAAGAAAAAGTTTGAAACCGCAGGTACATCGAACGTCTCGGCAATTACATCTAATGACTGTGAATTTAGTGCAGAGGATTGGGCACACATGAGTGCTGCACGCAAAGAAGATATATTGATGAATTACCGGTTGATGTATCGGAAGACTGGCATGGTCAATTGGTGTGAAGAGCTGGGAACTGTCCTGGCGAATGATGAAGTAAAGGAAGGAGTGTCTGAACGAGGTGGATTTCCTGTCATCAAGAAACCAATGATGGAATGGTCTATGCGTACGACTGCTTATGCTGAGCGTCTTTTGAGCGGTCTGGATGAAGTCAATTGGCCGGAATCATTAAAAATGATGCAGCGCAACTGGATTGGAAAATCTAAGGGAGCTTTAATAGACTTCAAGATTAGTAATAGCTCTGCTGAATTAAAAATATTTACCACAAGGCCGGATACGATTTTTGGAGTGACTTTTATGGTTCTCGCGCCGGAGCATCCTTTAGTTGACAAAATTACTATAGAGGAAAACCGACAAAGTGTAAATGAATATGTTGAAAAATCTAAAGCCACCAATTCATTGGTAGTCAATGATAAAATAATGACCGGAACGTTTACAGGAGCTTATGCCGAACATCCATTTACCGGTGGACCTATTCCTGTCTGGATTTCTGACTACGTACTTATGGACTATGGCACAGGGGCAATTATGGCCGTCCCCGGTGGTGATGAAAGGGATCTGCGCTTCGCGAGGACATTCAATTTACCGGTAATCAAAATACTTGAAGAAGACAATATTGAATCATCTGATGAATCTACCGATTATTTTTCAGGTAAATTAATCAACTCAGGCTTTTTGAATGGTTTATCAGTACAAGATGCCATTAAAACTGCTATAAGAGAAATTGAAGCAAAAGGAATCGGTTTTGCCAAGGTAACGTATAAACTCAGAGATGCGAATTACAGCAGACAAAGGTATTGGGGCGAACCCTTTCCAATAGTCTATGACGCAGATGGATTACCTAAGATGCTGAGTGATGATGAGCTTCCTTTGAAATTGCCAAATGTTACTGACTTTAAGCCTACCGGTGATGGTAACTCACCGCTGGCAAAAGCTACGGAATGGATGATTACTGCGGAAGGTGTATTGCGGGAGACGGATACCATGCCGGGATTTGCCGGATCCTCCTGGTACTATCTTCGTTATATGGACCCTGACAATGCGAAAGCATTAGTGTCAAATGAAGCCATCAATTATTGGCAAAATGTAGATGTATATATCGGTGGTTCTGAGCACGCCGTTGGGCACCTCTTGTATTCCCGGATGTGGCACAAATTCCTCTTTGATCTGGGTGTTACTGTGACGAATGAACCCTTTGAACGGTTGATCAATCAGGGTATGATCCAGGGTGTCTCGGAAAAAATTTATTACCTCAAAGAAAAGAAGAAAACATTATTCTTTTCTACAGCTAATAGTCAATGGTCTAAAATCGAATTACCGCAAGAAACACAGGTTTTCATCAGTAGAGATCTGGTCGGAGTTTATCCTGTAGATGACACCAATTTAAAATACAATGTAGATCAGGTGACGCAGATGCCAGTCAGTATTGATTTTGTAAGTGATTATGGTACGATTGACGGTAGTTATCTTGAAGAAACAGGCATAAATAAATTTTTAAAATGGAGAACAGATTTTGCTGAGGCTATTTTCATAACCAGTGGCGGGTACTATAAAAATGGAATATTCACATCTGTAGGTGAATCCGGGACAGAAAAATTCTACACACATTCAGAAGTAGAAAAAATGTCCAAATCCAAATACAATGTAGTAAATCCGGACGATGTAAGTGCAAAATATGGCGCTGATGCATTCCGGATGTTTGAAATGTTTCTGGGCCCAATCGAGCAATCAAAGCCCTGGAATTCTGCGGGCATAGAAGGAGTAAATAAATTCCTTCGTCGATTCTGGTCATTATTCTTCACTAAGGATAACCAATTAATACCAAAAACTGGTGCATTTGGAAAAGAAGATTTGAAAATTGTCCACAAGACAATAAAAAAACTTACAGAAGATATCGAAAAGTTTTCTTTCAATACCTGTGTATCAGCATTGATGATTGCTACGAATGAATTGAAAGAATCTGACTCATTGACATTAGATTTGCTGCAACCTTTGATTATTACTATTGCGCCATTTGCACCATTCATGAGCGAGGAATTGTGGAGTTTATGTGGTCAAAATGAAAGTGTCCATAATGCAACATGGCCGGAATATGATTCATCTCTGATCATAGATAATACCATTACTTATCCGGTATGCATCAATGGAAAAAAACGTGATCTCATAGAAGTCCCGGTTGATGCAAATCAGGAGGATATAAAATCAGCTTCATTGGCGCTTGAATCAATTCAAAAATGGTTGGATAATCAAGCACCAAAGAAAATTGTCTTTGTACCCGGCAAAATGGTGAATATTGTAATCTGATAATCAGATCATTATTTAATCAACAGCGATCAAAGCGGGATATTATTATGTTTCTTTTGAGGGATCGAAGCTATCTTGTTTTCCAGCATTGCATAGCCTTTTATTAGCTTAATTCGAGTCTCATGGGGGAAAATGACCTCATCGATATATCCCCTTGAAGCCGCTTTATATGGATGACTGAAATTATCTGCATATTCCTGCTCTTTCAGTTTGAACATTTGATCAGGGTCAGGTGCCGAAGCAATCTCTTTTTTGAAAATAATTTCAGCTGCTCCTTTTGCTCCCATCACTGCAATTTCGGCTCCGGGCCATGCAAAATTCAGATCAGCACCAATATGTTTTGAATTCATCACATCATACGCACCACCATAAGCTTTGCGTGTGATTACAGTGATTCTCGGGACAGTTGCTTCACTAAAAGCAAACAAGAGTTTCGCGCCATTACTGATAATCCCATTCCATTCCTGATCTGTCCCTGGCAGAAATCCCGGAACATCGACCAACACTAACAAGGGAATATTAAAACAATCACAGAAACGAACAAATCGGGCACCTTTCTTCGAGCTGTTTACATCCAATACACCGGCGAGAGACAAAGGTTGATTGGCAATAATTCCAATGCTACGTCCTGCAATCCGGGCAAAACCTATTACTATATTTTCTGCATATTCTTCCTGGATCTCAAAAAATGTGTCTGAATCCACAAGTTCATTGATAATTTCTTTCATGTCATAAGGCTGATTAGCATCAGCTGGTATAATCAAATCCAGATTTTCTCTGAATTCATTTGACGGAGTATAAGCCAGAGAAATTGCTTTATCCTCACAATTTTGAGGCATATAACTCAATAACTGTTTAATCTTTCGGATACAATCCAGATCATTATATGCGACCAGATGGTTGACTCCGGATTTTGATGAATGTGTA
>CAZGKN010000186.1:0-3675 GCA_964525915.1 uncultured Saprospiraceae bacterium
AGTGGCCTCGACGGCATTGCTGATCAACTCACGGCTCTACATCTCGTGCTTACTATATAAGAATTTCTTAATGATGGGAAAAATATTCTCCGTCTGTACCCTGATTGTTCCTTTTTGCATACTATTCCAATTTTTGAGAATTGCCTTTTCAAAAAAAATGCCATGATAATCTGAACTGACATGATGTCAAATTTGTCGATTCGATACCCGAATAAGAATCATAATTCTTATCTCAAGCTGGAAAAACTTTCATTATTACAAAAACAAAAAGCTCCTCATTTTAATGAAGAGCTTTACAGCACACGGATTAAAAACAACTTATTTTACAAACCTGGTTAATGATTGTTCGCCGTTGGGATGGGTAACTTCAATCGTATAAACACCTGCAGCTAATTTAGATTCCGGAACAACATTTACAGTCTGAACCCCACCGGTAAGATTTAATTTTCTGCTATCTATCACTTGTCCTAACGGGTTCTTTATGCTTATGAAATATATCCCCTTGGAATTAATATTCATTTGCAGATGAATATTATTACCAACTACCGGGTTGGGATATACGCTTATTCCTGCTTTAACGGCATTGTTCATGATAACTTTTACAATTGATGAATAGCCCATTCTTCCATCCAAATCAATCGGGGCGATCCTGTAATAATTTACACCACTCGCAGGATTTGTATCATTGAAAACATAATTATTACTTTTTGTTGCAGTTACATTTCCCACCTCACTGAATGAAACACCATCCAAAGACCTTTCAACACTATATTCCTTCACGTTCACTTCATTTTCAATAGTCCAGTTTACTTTCACTATTTCCTGTTTTTTCTCAGCACTAATCGATTTGAATGTAACAGGCAGAGGCGCCATCGGGCGGAAAACAATCAGGAAGCGGTTAGCTGCATAAGAACCAGCGTTATTAGTAACTGAGAATTGATAAATAAAAGTCTTTCCAACCAGTATCGGTAATTCTTTCCCTGTAAAGCGGTCAACAAGAATAGCCTCCTTATGATTTGAAACCTCATTTAATGCAATTTCAAAGCGGTAAGACTTTAGCCCAACACCTGTCAAGTTCAGTTGTGTAGTATCTGAATTCCCTGAAAATTGCCTGCGTTCGATAGAGAGAATCTTACCATTAGATTTGATACTCAGATTTTCACCTGTATTATTAGATTTCAATGCATCCAGGTCATCAAAGTCATTACTGTAAACTGAATTGAAACTTTGCAGAACTCCATCTACTAAATTATCATTGCCATTCACTACAGAATACAAACTAATTTCTAATTCATCATCATTGCCATCACTTTCTCCAGTTAAACCTGTTGGGCGATTGTGCTGACCTTTAAAATCATTGTCTGCTTTACTATCTTCTGTAATCTGAATGGTACCCCCATTCTTTGAGTAAGCGTAGAATGCCTGGCCACTCTCAACCTGAACACTCTTTCTTCCCATCTTTGAAGAACCGGGAACAACAGTGTATTTTCCATTTTTATTAATCATGACTGTCTGGTAGGCTCCATAGCTATCACCTAACTCAGTATCCCAGAAGTAGAAAGTCATTTTACTGTTAGTTTTGATCTTATTCAACTCCAGCGGAGCTGCAAATGGATTTCCAACAGCTAAGTACTTTCCTGCTTGCACATTTCTAACTTGCTGGTCACCTGACCTTAATTCTCCTTTCGTACTTAAGGTAGTCTCAGTTGCAGTCGCACTCACAGAAGTCGCAGAGCGATCTCCCCTGACAAAAATCATGTAAGCATTTGAGGTATCGCTAAACGGCTCGAGTGTTGATCTAATACCCACATAACTGTCAGTTAGGGAATTGTATGATTTTACTGATGGAGAATATGCTTTGGCATCAAATCCTTTTGTATTCCAGTCACTCATTTCACCTGTGATCTGGGTACCCATTCCAGGAAAACTGTTCATATTAGCAGACTGGCCTTTCTGCCATGCATCCTGGATAGTCTGGTCTGAAACGGTGGGAACAGAAAGAAACTTCCAGCCTCTTCTTGGTGCGATATAGTCTTCAACTGTTACCTGTCCGATAATTTTATTTTCTGAGGTGTTACCTACCGAAGCGGAACCCTGTGCAGTTGATTTGAGCGTCAGCAGGTCATTGGTATATAGGTTTTTCCCTTCTTCACCGAATGCAATCATACCAAATACCTTTAAAGAGTCTGTCAATTCCACATCATTTTTGAGTTCCATATTGGCGATGCTTTTGCCTGAAAATATTTTACCATCCAACTCCTGTTTTTCAGATCCATTGAACTCAATAGTTCCTTTTAAAGCATTGACACTGCCCAATGTTCCCGCAATGACACCTGACAACTTCAATTCATCATCGATTATTAAAGTAGTATTCCCGAAAATTGTAATGTTGTGGACAGTTGCTTCTTCACTTATTACCGGATCATTTTCAGTTTCTCCTATCATCACATCTGAATTTGCAGTAGGGACTTTACCCGTACTCCAATTAGTTCCTTTATTCCATTCTTTTGAGAGACCTAACCATACCATGTTCTTTTCAACATTGACATGAGCGCTTCCGTCTGTATAAACTTCACAACCTAAAGAACTGGTCATACCTGAAATACTGAATACCAAAGAATCAGCAATGACTCCAGTAGTAATTGTGTTCATTCCAGCCTTCAAATTGTTATAGGTGTAGCTTCCTCCTTTATTATCAGAAAGAGAGACGTTATATTTCGCATTATTTGCAGACTCTTCTACTATATTTATGTACAATTTAGCTGTACCTCCTGCCCTAATAGTCGTATCTCCGGAAAGCGTAGCGGCCACTGCTGCCTTGATTTCAAAACTCACACTTCCGGTACACCCCTTTGAATCTACAATAATGACGCTATGGACTCCCGGTTTCAGGTTAGAAAAATTACCTGAACTAACATAAGGAAGCCCATCAATACTGTATTGATACGGAGTTTTACCTTGAGAACCTCTCACTTTTACAGAGCCATCTCCCCAATTACAATAATAGTCTTCTTTATAATCTATCACCCCCTGCACACCCGGACCAGCAGCCAGAGGTACCATCTTGCTGTCAGAAGTGCAACCATTTACATCTTTTGCTATAATAGTGTACATCCCTGCTTTTAAGCCTATAAATCTGGTAGCCGTCTGCCATGTAGCACCATTATCTATGGAAAACTGAATATTACCTGTACCACCATAGGCAGAAAGAGAGATTTCGCCATCCTCAGCAGTAGTGCAGGAGGTAGCAGTTGTATTAGCATTAGAAATAGTAACCGGGTTGTAAACTGTGGAAATCCAAACCCACTCAGCTTTGGAAGTCAAGCCTTTAGAGTCCTTTACAACCACCACGTAATTTTGTCCGCCGGCAAGACCACTGAATACATTACCAGATTGAAAGTGTGCTCCATTATCAATGGAGTAGGTATAAACACCACTTCCACCGGTTGCAGTGACCGTAAGCTGAGCATCACTCACCTGGTAGCAACTTACATCAGAGCCATTATAACTCTTCTTGGTAATAGTAACGTCAATTTTGGTACCTGCAAAGGAGGTAACACTTATTATTAGAAACAATAATACATTGACAATTGAAAAAAGTGCAGTTTGGTTTGTTTTCTGTGAGTACATCTTAGGCATTATGAATTATTTACTAATGCCCGGAGAAGTAGTTAG
>CAZGKN010000187.1:0-3649 GCA_964525915.1 uncultured Saprospiraceae bacterium
TTGCAGCTAATATGGGAAGCCAGATAGAACTGGTTGCCAGCTCGACAGTTGAATGTCCACTCTCACATGTGGATATTATCTTAACATCTGGACCTAAAAGATATCTGTCATCCCGCGAAAAAATATTTTTTCATGGGCTGGTAGAAAAACTGGAATGGACCCGACTTGGTGTTGAACAACACAAGTCGGGTTCTGTATTCATGCTTGAGTTTAGAGCCATTGATGCCAACGGGATCATTGTCAAGAGTGCTTGTTATGTTGATGATTTCTTTGTCTTGTCATCAGATCCGGTTAATCGTAGCGCTCTGCGTGCCGCAAATATGTTATTAAGCGGAGACGGTCCAACTTCCAACGACATTGCCGCAATATTCCAGTTGATAGATCCATTTCGAGCAGGCGGATTCTTAGATGTGCATGATGTAGATAAGCCAGGAAAAGCAACGACAGGACGAGAAAAAGAAACACATGATACAGAAAAGCCTCCGCTCTGGCCACCGGTACTTTTAACACGAGATGCTGGCACGTGGATTCACTCACATCAATTATCGCAGACCTATTGGCTTCAGAGGATAATGGATCAGCTTTTTTCGCCCAGTGATACGGAAACGGATGAAGAATCAGAAAATGAAAAAGAGATAGAGGACTCCGAAAAAAATAAGGGAAAATCCAAGACGACAAAGAAAAATAAGGAAAATCTTTGGCTTAAAGCTCAGAACAGCTATGATTTATTAAAAGATAGACTGAAACCTTTGGTGATTACGGAAAGGATTTCACAAAATCTTTTTCCATTTTCACTGACAACATTCTTAATTCTTCTGGCCAGTCGCAAAAACTATCTAAAAGCAACAGAAAATATAAGCGAAGCAAAATCAATTGGCCTCTATGTTAGTGATTTCCTCTCTACACTATTTTATGACCGTGAGCAGGAGAATGGCTATATTGTGCCAAATGGTTGCAGGTATAAACATAAGATATTCCCCCCAATATCAAATGATGTACATGATCATTTTCATGTTAAGTTTCCACAGGACCTGTGCTCCATCATTTTTGTACTATTCCTATATTTAAAGGCTTTAGTTTCGCGAGGGCATCAAACTGCATTTCCAGTATTGTCATGGCTTCGCTTTTGCGAATTGTCAGGGGAGTCTTTAGATAATATTTATTCAGAATCATTTCGTATGGAAGCCGTTTATAGGCGTTATCTGACAGACGATGAATATTCCTTGGCCTGGTCAGATATGGAACGTTTTATCCCCGATCTCTTGAAAATGAATTGGTATGATTTTGATGGATATTCAGATCTTGTTCTTCTGATGAATTCACTGAAAAGCGGGATGAAGGCTCCGCCACTGAAATCACAACATTTAGGCACAAGCTTAGACAAATTTTATCACCGCGTTGAAATGAAGATGGAACCTTTATTTTATGAAGCGGACAGGTTTGCGGATTACTGTATAATAAAAAATTGCAGTAAGGCCTTTGTCTCAGATCCAGCAAAAAAAAGACTTTTATCGCTTAATCCGGTAATCTGTGAAGGTTGCGGGACGTTACTTATTCCAGACGAATTATATCAAAACATTATGAGGCATAAAGTTAATGATTGATTTTCCTGATCGGCCGTTTTTGACAGAAGACTTCTCCCCTAAGGGAGGTGGATTGGATTTCCTAGGCACACGTTTGGTAAATCTTACCATTTTGGGTGAATATCTTCTTCCTGGTATCAATAATGCAACAGAGGATTTCGGCACGTATTGTCTTGCTGCGTGGATTCCTTGGAAATTTAGAAATCTCTGCCAGAATAGTAGAGATTTTACTTTTTCCAATTACCGTAAATTCAGAGAAGCACTGGAAGTCATGATCTCCTATACCATGCGTGATGAATCTCCATCTACACTCGAATTCGACAAGGCAAGGAATAGAGTTGGTAATCGGCAGATACTATCATTTCCCTCAAATTTATCTTTTAAGGATGTCCACAGGAAAGAATCTAATACCATTTATGCGGCGGCACTATATGGTCCATCTGTTCGCTATCTCGATTTAGTGGATTTTGCAATAGATGGCAATGGAATACCAACTAACATTCTACTCCCCAAAGATGATGAAACGACCATAGAAATTGTTAAATATATAGATCAATGCCTGCAAAAATCACCTTTTTATCATGTGATTAATCAATTGCGGCCATCTGGTATCACAGCTAAAGGAATAGACGATTTAGGGATGCATGCCTTAAACCCTGCTTTCTTTAGAAAGTCGAATAACATCATGAAAAAGAAATTCCTTAATAAACTGCTGCCTAATGAAGGTAGTGTCAAGAATGGACGAACCTTAACTGCCATACTGATCGGGCATACACTAAAAAGCTGCGGTAATCTCAGTATGGATCAGCTACGGTCTGTTTGGCATACGGGATTAAAACCATCCGGGGCAAAGCTTCCAGCAGGAGAAGAAGATATTCAAAAACAGAGAGAATTATGGTCCATATTTCAGTGTCGGCAGATCCAGAGGACTTTCTTGGAGTTATTTTTACAGGCCTTTGAAATAGCATTATATAATCATTCTCAAACGATTGATGAAATTGTTGATTATTCAATTAATGAATGGGAACAAAACGAAGAACCTGTTCCTGAAAATATAAATGATCTGATACATAGCGAAATCTTGTGGCATGCAAAATCCCGCAATCTGACTAATGTGTCTGAAGCTTGGAATAAAAATGTCAGCGGGCAACATCCTTATTATGACAATATTACATCAGATAGTATAGAATCGCCCGTAGTTAGAGCGACCAAGATGATGGTTCGCTGGTTCTTGAGAACACGCACATGGCCCAATTCCTATAAGATGTATAAACAAGTTTTCATTATGGGGGGTCCAGAAAGAATATCAATATCCTATTGCCTAGATTGGATCAATGAAAGACTTTCAATCCCGTTTGTGGAATTCTTGAATAATCTTTTCACTGACTTTGTTTTTGTCCAACATATGCGCATTGCTCTCAGTAGATTTGAAGAAGAGACTCAGAAATTACGCTTTATAATAAGCGATCACGGCATTGTTTCGACTCTTTCTGTTGGCAAAAAGATTGGTAAGAGTTTTAAAGTTATGGATGACAGACTTGAGTGCTTCCTTGGTTTACTGACGGATTTGAATGTTATTGATGAAAATTATGATTCTACATACTCGCTGGGTAATAATTCTGACTGTATTATATAATGGATTAGGACGATATGAAAGACGCGACTACGCAGGGTGATCTCTGGAAATTCATTTTCAATCAGGAAAGGAATGATCGTGCTAATGATCTTTTACCTATTGGTTATTCAAACCCCATATCGATAGCGTAAAAGGTGCAAAAATTGAGCGGCACGTCCCTATTATGAATTATAGCAAAGAGGAATCACAATTCAGCCGACTGAAAAAAATGCTTGTCATATACCGCTTGGTTTTTGGCCAGCCACGACGAGAAGATTTGCTGAAATATTTAAATGAGAAGCTGGAAGGGAAAAAAGAAGATTACGATACCAGCAGCTGGCGCATTTCACTGGCGCCACCGGTAGAGTAAAAAATAAAGAAGCAGCGCATTCGAAATTCTTAAAGCTGTATTGCATTTTCTGCAATTCGTGAAACACACTGCTGAAGTTAG
>CAZGKN010000188.1:0-3634 GCA_964525915.1 uncultured Saprospiraceae bacterium
TTGCATGTACCTGGAGCAGGACTATACCGCTACATTACATTCAGGGCAGGTATGGCCATCGTCGTCTCACTCATTATTTCCGTTTTATTTGGTAAGCAGATCATTAATTACCTGAAGCGACTTCAGGTAGGCGAGACTGTCCGTGATCTCGGCCTCGAAGGTCAGAATGAGAAAGCCGGTACACCGACAATGGGTGGATTTATCATTGTACTCTCTATTGTTATTCCTTGTCTATTGTTTGCAAAGCTGGACAATGTATATATCATTCTGATGTTGATTTCGACTATCTGGATGGCTGCGATTGGATTTCTGGATGATTATATCAAGGTTGTCAAAAAAGATAAGGAAGGGCTACAAGCAAAATTTAAGATTATCGGTCAGATTGGATTAGGCTTGATAGTGAGCCTCACCATGTTGTTTTCTGATGATGTCACTATTCGTATGACACCCGCTGAAGCACAAGCAGGTGGGTATCGTGTAGTGAGTACTGTGCAGGTAAATAATCCGTACAAATCAGGTAAACTGGAAGAAATGGTGCACGTGAAAGCACCATTGACGAATGTACCGTTTTTCAAAGATAATTCATTGGATTACTCAAAAGTATTGAGTTTTATTCCATTAAATAAAGATCTGTTATTGCGCATTGTTTTCATACTCGCGGTGGTATTTATTGTTACTGCCATCAGTAATGCATCAAACCTGACAGATGGTATTGATGGACTGGCAACCGGAGTATCGGCTACGATTGGCGCAGTCCTGGCTGTGTTTGCTTATGTATCCGGAAACTCTGTCATGGCTCAATATCTGGATATCTTTTATATCCCGAATGCCGGTGAACTGGTGATATTCAGTGCTTGTTTTATCGGTGCGTGCACCGGTTTCCTCTGGTACAATGCCTATCCGGCTAAAGTATTCATGGGTGATACCGGTAGTCTGATGCTGGGTGGGATTATTGCTTCACTGGCAATTGTATTACGGAAAGAACTACTTCTGCCCATCCTGTGTGGAATTTTTGTAGTAGAAAACCTATCCGTAATCGTTCAACGATATTATTATCGATACACAAGGAAAAAATATGGTGAAGGTCGCCGAATCTTATTGATGGCACCCATTCATCATCATTTCCAGAAAAAAGGGTATCATGAAGCCAAGATTGTTGTTCGTTTCTGGCTCGTATCGATCATCCTTGCTGTTCTCACCATTCTAACCCTTAAGATTCGCTAATGACTGCTCAAAAAAACATATTAGTGATAGGCGCAGGAGAGAGCGGGACTGGAGCAGCATTATTGGCCCATAAACTGGACTGGACTGTTTTTGTGACCGAATATGGCAAAATCAATGAATATTATACTTCCCAATTAGTAAATGCAGGAATTCCTTTTGAAGAGAATGGGCATACACAAGCTTTGGCACATGAGTATGACCTGATCGTGACTAGTCCAGGCGTACCATCTGAGGCGCCGATTCTAACTCATTTCAGAGATAAGGGAACTGAGATTATCTCAGAGATCGAACTGGCCTGGAGACACCGGGGCAATGGTAAACTTATCGGTATCACCGGATCGAATGGAAAATCTACGGTGACCAAACTAATTCATCATACATTAACTCAAGCCGGACTGGATGCTGCCCTGGTAGGTAATATAGGTCAATCCTTTGCCGCTACTGTCAGTGAACGGGAATATGCGTGGTATGTTTGCGAACTTAGCAGTTTCCAGTTGGATGATATTTCAACACTGAAGCCACATGCAGCTATTATTACTAACATCACTCCGGATCATCTCGACAGATATAAGCATGATTTCTCGCTGTATGTACAGGCTAAAATGAATATCACAAAGAATCAGGATCCAACAGACCTGTTGGTTGTGAATGGTGGCGATGAAGCTACAATGGCAGCGGTAAATACAAAAGCAAAACTGATTACAGTCACTGACCAGGTCACACCCGGTCAATATGTTAGCTCAGGAATGAAAGTATATGCGTTCGGTGAAGCGCACATTACCGGCAGGCATAATTGGATGAATATCGCCCAGAGCATAGAAGTAATGGAGTTTATCGGATTGGATCAGGCTGATATTCAGTTAGGGATTGTATCCTATTTGCCATTGGCCCACCGCATGGAGATTTGTGGTACAGTTGATGGCGTGAAGTATATCAATGACAGTAAGGCTACCAATATCGATTCAGTTAAATATGCACTGGATGCCATGAATAGCCCGGTAGTATGGATTGCCGGAGGTACTGATAAAGGTAATGATTATTCAGTTTTACTGGCATTAGTTAAAGAGAAAGTAAAATGGCTGGTCTGTCTGGGAGTGGACAACAGCCGGTTGATAGCAGCATTCTCGGGACATGTGCCAGGGATTTCTGAAGCAGGTAGTATGGTGGAAGCCATTGAATTAGCAGGAATTAAAGCAGTAGATGGTGATGTAGTATTGCTATCACCAGCTTGTGCCAGTTTTGACCTGTTTAAAAACTATATTGATCGGGGTGATCAATTTAAAGAGGCTATAAGAAGACTTGAAGCAGCTCAAAAGAGAGCGGGTTCAGGAAAGGTCTAATATATATCGGGCAGAAAACTAAGGTTCTGTATGAATACATTTTTTTAAGAAAACTACAACTACAATGAAGATTAGTGAGAGACTACAACAGAGTTTTAAGGGTGATACAATACTTTGGATCGTATTGGTCATGCTTGCGCTTTATAGTCTGCTTGCTATCTACAGTGCTACGGGTGTCATAGCCTCACGTGCTGGCGAAACTACTACCTTGTCTTACCTGATTAAACAGATTGTCTTGCTTTTAGTGGGTATCTTTTTTGCGTATTGCTGTCATTGGATTCGGTATACGCGATACTCATCCATCGCTTGGCCTCTACTGGCGTTTTCTATTGTGCTTTTAGTTTTGGTTCTTTTTATTGGAAATGAGGTAAATGGAGCTAAGCGATGGATTTATTTATTTGGTATTTCATTCCAGCCTTCGGATTTAGCGGAGGTTGCATTAATTATATTCCTGGCCAGAGAAATATCTTCGCACCAGGAGTCAATCAAAGAGGACAAACGGGTCTTCTGGAAACTTTTCCTCCCGGTACTGGTGGTTTGTGGTCTAATACTACCGAATAATCTGAGTACTGCGGCACTTCTTTTTGTCAATTCTGTTACGATAATGTTTATCGGACGTATTCCGATGAAATTCATTGGTGGCATTCTGGCAGGCGGTCTGGCGATGTTTGGGCTGGTTTTCCTATTGGGTTATACTATTCCTAATTTCTCCAGAGCACACACCTGGACAGAGCGGATTACTACTTTTATGGATCATGAAGAGTCCTATCAATCGACTACAGGTAAGATTGCAATAGCTAATGGCGGCCTGATAGGACGCGGACCAGGTAATAGTATCCAAAAGAGCTTCTTACCTTATGCCCATACGGACTTCATCTTTGCGATTATCCTGGAGGAATATGGTTTCCTGATCGGTGGTATCTTACTGATATCAATATTTCTGGTATTGCTCTTCCGGTGTATCCGGTTGGTGACCCGGTCGCCCAAGACCTTTGGCGCAATATTGGCAATTGGCCTCTGTCTCAATATCGTCATTCAGGCATTTGCCAACTTTATGGTCACAGTAGGCC
>CAZGKN010000189.1:0-3627 GCA_964525915.1 uncultured Saprospiraceae bacterium
TGGTCATTTTTTTTAGTTCCTTTATCGTTCCTTTAAACACGTTTAAATCAATAATTATAATATTTTTGCTAAATAAGAACCTCACTAACTAAAGTTAATAAGAATGATTAAACACTACTTCCGACGAAAAAAACTTCACATTATAGGAATTACACTCGTATCCTTTGTTTTACTAATGAGCTACAGCAACAACCCACCCAATGGTAAAACGAATGCACCCGGTGATGGATACTGTACAGAATGTCATGGTTCCGGAAATCCCGGCGGATTTGATGGTGATATTACGATAACAGGTTTACCCGATACTGTTTTATCCGGGCAAACTTATGCACTGACCATAACTTCATCCAATCCGAATGGATTAGCCGAAAGAGCAGGTTTTCAGTTGGTCGTATTAAATAGTTCTAATCAGAATTTTGGCACACTGTCATCATCAGATCCCAATGGTACTGTCACACCATCCGGTGGTAGAACATATTTCGAGCATGACCCGTCACAGCTCTTTGATAGCAATAACGAAGCATCCTGGTATTTCTCATGGAAAGCGCCGGCGGTAAGTGGTTCTGAATCATTTACTATTTATGCTGCCTCGAATATTGCTAATAATAATGGAGATGATACCGGTGACTATATTATTTCAAGAACTTTCCCCAGAGTAGCGATTAACGAGCCAGATCCATTGAATGTAACAGTATCCGGAACAAATATTTCCTGCAATGGTCAGAATAATGGTAGTGCTACAGCGAATCCCACCGGCGGAACTGCACCCTATTCCTACTCCTGGTCCAGTGGGCAATCTACCCAAACAATTTCTGGTCTCGCACCGGGTAATTATTCAGTTACTGTCACTGATAATGCCAGTCAGACCACCAGTGGTGCTGTTCAGATTACAGAACCGGATGCTTTAACACTCGCAATTGATGCCAGTGGAACAGAGATTAATTGTAATGTAACATCCATTACATTGACCGCTAATGTGAGTGGGGGTACGCAAGGGTATAATTATTTATGGTCCACAGGCGCGCAGGCATCCGGAATAACAGTGACTAATGGTGGCACTTACACTATTACTGTGACGGATGCAAAATTATGTACAGCCACTTCATCTGTGACCATTACTGAAAATTTGAATCTCGATGTGGAATTGCAACCGATCCAACCACTGTGTGAAAATAGTGATCCGGTGATACTTGAAGGCACTCCTGCCGGGGGTATTTACTCCGGCCCGGGTGTGAATGGGAGCACTTTTGACCCATCTCTTGCCGGACCTGGAAATCACGAGATAGTATATACTTATACTGAAGGACAATGTTCAGATTTTGCAACACAGATAGCTGTAGTAGAAGCACTTCCCGTAATTGAAATTGTTCCGGTAGGCGACAAATGTCTGGATGATCCTGCATTTAATGTAATTGCCACACCGGCAGGAGGTACATTCAGTGGACCGGGAATAACCTCTGACGGTATCTTTACTCCTGCCAATGCCGGCATCGGTACACACACGATCACTTATACTATAAATGGGCTTTGTATAGCAAGTGGTACTACTCAGATCAAGGTAGTCGACTGCAATTGCCCGAATCCGGTATCCGTAAATGCAGGTGAAGACTTATCTGTATGCGCAGGAACCATAGCAAATCTTAATGGTCAGGGCACAAATGCTTCCACTTATGTATGGAGTAGCTCGGGTGATGGTGATTTCTCAAATAAGAACAGTTTGATCACAACTTATACCCCTGGTGATAGTGACTTAACAAATGGCCAGGTGACGCTAACATTAACCGGACTGGATCCGGATGGAAACGGACCATGCTCAGCTTCATCTGATCAACTAAAATTGACTATTCATGCCTTACCGGAAATAACTTTTGATACCGAGAATGAAGTTTGTCTTGACAAGGACAGTTTGGAACTGAAGGCACTACCTGATGATGGTCTCTGGACCGGACCTGGTGTCACTAATAATGTCTTCCATTTTGATTCAATAGGCATTGGTAATTATACATTAAACTATGCGGTGGTTGATAATAACGGTTGTGCTGCAAGTAAACCTTTTGTGGTAACAGTCAAAGACTGCAGTAATATTTTTACTGGAATGCTTAGCATCAATAATACAAACTGCAAAAATGATAGTACAGGATCAATGGAAGTAATTCCTGGATCAGATGCGACATTACCTATTTCTTATAGTTGGTCAACCGGTGATACTACAAAGAAAATTGATCATCTGCCCAGCGGCAATTATGCAGTAACTGCCACAGATGCAACCGGAAAGACGCTCGTGCTTCAAGGTAAGATTAACCCGATATCTTCATTGTCAATACTACAAGCGGATACTGTGTCATGTCCGGACGCTTCATTAGCCTGCCCGGAAATACATGGGGCAGCAGGGCCGGTTCAATATCTCTGGTCCACTGGCAATACTGAACATTGTCAGGAATTAATCGCAGATAGTACAGTTTGCCTCACAGTTAGCGATTCACTTTCCTGCAAAGAAAGTATCTGCATATATTATAATCCATTAAATATCCATGTTGATGCCAGCCAAGGCCCCGGAGATATCGGCAACTCCGGATTTATTCATGTTACCATAAGTGGTGGTAACCCTGATTATAGTTACACATGGTATAGAGATTCAATTGCTATCGCCACAACTGAAGATCTGGATAGCATTTCAGAGGCTGGAATTTATGTATTGAAAGTGGTGGATCATAGCGGTTGTGAAGTATTCTCTGAAGAAGTAGTTTTGAAAGGTGTAGCAAATAAGAAGTTAGATGGAGTCATTTCTAAGGTCTATCCTAATCCATTTACCCATGAATTAATCTATGAAACATCAGATCCTTCTTCTGTCAGGAAAATTATTTTGGTCACACCATTCAATAATTACATTCCGCTTGACTGGAATCAGAAGAATACGAATTTACTGCGAATAAACATGGAACAAATGGTACCTGGTGTGTATTATTTAATTGTATTGGAAAATAATACAGTCAGACACTTCCGTTTGCTAAAACTATAATGAACTAAAAGCAATAACTACATCATAGCCGCAGATATAGTTATTGCTTTTCTTTTTTGAATGAATCGTTTTTTATTAGATCTTTATAATCTTATACAATTTGTATTGTTTGCCATCATTTATCAACGCCAGATAAGTGTTTGGAGGTAAACTGGTAAAATCTAATTCTATGGTTTTCTGACCGGTTTGTTCAAATCTTTTGAACAAAACAGGTTGGCCAGTAATAGAGAACACAGTTACAGAAAAAATTGCAGACAAATTATCATCAATATCTAAGTGAGCTTCTCCTGATGTGATTAATGAATGAGCTTCCACTGCATTGCTAATCCATTTATTAGTTGCTGCCAAATCACAAGCTGTCGGGACCAGATCACAATAACGGGACATAAACTCTGCCTGAAAAAACAAGCTAATTTCATTGTCATGGATAATGAGCGAATATTCATCATTGATAGTCGATGCAGAATAAGTCCAGTTATATGAACCAGTTACTACTATCGGGTCGCTTGATTCTTCGCCAGCATCTATAATGCAATATTTATGATGCAAAAGCGTCTCAGGTGTGTGATCAATTACATCAATTGCCTGATTCTTTAATTTATAAAATA
>CAZGKN010000190.1:0-3568 GCA_964525915.1 uncultured Saprospiraceae bacterium
CGGATGTATCTTTAAAAGGATCACCGACTGTATCTCCTGTTACTGCAGCTTTATGAGCATCAGAGCCTTTATATTCGACTTTACCATCTATTTCTACTCCAGCTTCAAATGACTTCTTAGCATTATCCCAGGCACCACCGGCATTATTCTGAAAAATAGCCCAAAGGACGCCGGAAACTGTTACACCTGCCATATATGAACCCAGACATTCTGCACCCATCGTAATGGCTATGATAATCGGTGTAATAATGGTAAGGGCACCAGGCAGCAACATTTCTCTTAGTGCAGCATTTGTAGAAATCTGAACGCAATGGCCATATTCAGGTTTTCCTGTTCCTTCCAGGATACCAGGAATTTCTTTAAACTGTCGTCTTACTTCTTTCACCATATCCATTGCCGCTTTACCGACTGAACTCATAGCCAATGCAGAGAACACTACAGGTATCATAGCCCCGATAAACAAGGCAGCTAATACATTTGCTTTAAAGATATTGATTCCGTCGATACCAGTAAAGGTAACATAGGCAGCAAACAAGCCTAATGCGGTTAATGCAGCTGAAGCAATGGCAAAACCTTTACCGATTGCCGCAGTGGTATTTCCTACAGAATCCAGAATATCAGTTTTAGCCCTTACATCTTTTGGTAATTCACTCATTTCGGCAATACCTCCGGCATTGTCAGCTATTGGACCAAAGGCATCGATCGCTAATTGCATTGCTGTTGTAGCCATCATCGCTGAGGCAGCAATTGCAACACCGTAAAATCCAGCCAAAGAATAAGTAGCCCAAATCGAACAGGCAAACAAAACTACCGGACCTAAAGTAGAAATCATACCTGTGGACAAGCCAGCGATAATATTAGTGGCAGCCCCGGTTGCAGATTTATGCACTATTCCAAGTACTGGTTTCTTTCCTAAACCAGTATAATATTCGGTCATCCAGGAAATTAATCCACCAACAGCAAGCCTGATGAGCACTGAATAAGAAACATGCATTGGCGTAACAGTTACAAGACCATCTATACCAAAAAACTTCATTTTCATTTCCGCAGGCAAGATCCATGGAATAATTACAAATGAGACTATGGCAGTCAAGATAATTGCACCCCAATTACCTTTATTTAGCGCAGCCTGAACTTTACTTTCGGATGCATCTTCTTCTTTAACATTTACCAACCAGGTGCCGATAATAGAGAAAACTATACCCAGACCAGCAATCAATACCGGTAATAATATTGGTCCAAGTCCTTTGAATGAGTCCTGAACAGAACCACCCATGTCATGAATCACATAATTTCCCAGTACCATAGCGGCAAGCATTGTGGCAACATAGGATCCAAATAAATCTGCACCCATACCGGCTACATCACCTACATTATCACCCACATTATCAGCTATGGTAGCTGGATTACGCGGATCATCCTCCGGGATACCTGCTTCTACTTTACCTACCAGGTCTGCGCCCACATCAGCGGCTTTAGTGTAGATTCCACCACCTACACGTGCAAACAAGGCAATAGATTCAGCTCCTAATGAAAATCCGGTCAATGTTTCTAACAGACGGGACATTTGTTCTGTTGTGTCCCAAACACCGCCCTGTAGCCATATAAAAAGTAATGCAAACAATGCACTTAATCCGAAAACGGCTAAGCCTGCCACACCCAGTCCCATAACAGTTCCACCGGAGAAAGAAACCTTAAGTGCTTTTGCCAGGCTGGTTCGGGCAGCTTGGGTAGTTCGTACATTTGCTGCTGTAGCAACCCGCATACCGATAAAGCCTGCAAGGGCACTGCTAAATGCACCGATCACAAAGGCAATAACAATAAACCAATGACTGGTATTTGTGTAATACGAAACGATGCCCAGGGTAATTCCAGCAATTACCACATAAATAGCCAAAAGTCTGTATTCAGCTTTTAAAAATGCCATCGCACCTTCTCTGATATGTGTAGCTATCTCACTCATTCTTTCCGTACCACTTTCCTGCTTATTCACCCACTGGTACTTAAAATACATATAAATAAGTGCAATAACACCAAATAAAGGGAGTACGTATATCAATGATTCCATATAAAATATTTAAAAATTGTTAAATTTTTGTAATAAAACGGCTGCAAAGATAGAATTTTTGTTCTTAATATAGAGGTACACAACTATTTTCATAAATATTCTTTACCTCACACGTTTCACAGCCCATATGAGGTTATTCTTTCTTTTTTTTAAGTGATGTCCCAGCCAGGATAATAACTATTTCGCCCTTAGATGGAATATTTTGTTGCTGAATTTTTTGAGAAATGACGCCTAAAGAATCCGTAACTACTTGCTCATGGATCTTGGAGATCTCACGAATTACAGAAACCTTTCTCTCTTCACCACAGACAGAAATTAATTCTGATATACACTTAGACAACCGATATGGAGATTCATACAAAATAACTGTATTTTCTTGTTTGGCTATCCATTCAAGTCTAGTTTTCCGACCTTTCTTGTGTGGAAGAAAACCTTCAAAAAAGAATTTATCTGAGGATAAACCACTCATCACGAGAGCCGGAATCAAAGCAGTGGCTCCGGGCAAGCAACTCACTGTTATTGATTTCTGATGTAAATATTGTACCAGACTGAATCCCGGGTCAGATACACCCGGCGTCCCTGCATCAGAGATAAGTGCAATATCACTTCCTGATTCAAGTGTCACTGCAATATGCGGAAGTAATTGGTGCTCATTGAATTTGTGGAAAGACTTAACAGGAGTGGTAATTCCATATTTCTTCAACAGTACAGATGATGTTCGTGTATCTTCTGCATAAATTACTGCCACAGTTTTTAATACTTCAATAGCCCTGAGTGTAATGTCTGCTAAATTACCAATTGGTGTAGGGACGATAAAACAAATGCCTTGTACCTTATCAGGCATGGCGAATTGAAAACGTATAATTTTCCATTATCTGATTTGACAGTAGTTTTTTACAGGATTCATCAACGATAGAATTTGCTGTCGCCTCATTATCTGCTTCCAAATTCATTACTATGTGCTTGCCTACGCGCACATCAATTACACCATTAATACCGATATGTGGAAGATTGGAAGTAATCGTTTTTCCCTGCGGATCCAGGAGCTCTTTTAGTGGCAGAATTGTAATATCAGCGATAAATTTCATTGACCAGATTTTGATTGATTTATGGGCACAAAATTAGCAATTATAGCCAATAATCCATACACCAGGATCGAACCAGATAATGCGGCTACAGGTTCATAAATAATAAAAGCGATCGTGAAAGCCAACCAGAGAATTATAATCGGGTTTTTGAGCATATCCTTGTGGATAGAAAATTTAAAGTGAGGAATCTTACTATTCATAATCCATGTAAAATAGAGCACAACCATGATGATAAACCAGGGTTCTTTGATAAAAGTAATCATCTCCAGAGTGCCATACCTATGGATAAGCAGTAGTCCAAAGAAAAACATTGCCATAGGAGTTGTAGTCATACCACGGAATTGATTGCCAGAGAAGTTGGAAATATTAAATTTAGCAAGTCTAAGTGCTGCACTACCCGCGAGGATAAAGA
>CAZGKN010000191.1:0-3563 GCA_964525915.1 uncultured Saprospiraceae bacterium
TTAAAAGATGTTTCCGGTAAAGGACAAGGGCCAATAGCTCAGTTTTTATCTCCGGCTCGTATAACTATCTCGCCGGGTATAGATTATAAAGCAAATAAGAACTTATCTGTTTTCATCTCGCCTGCATCATTGAAAATGATAGTTGTAGCAAATGATGATATCGCTGCGATTCCAGCCAGAAAAGCCAGCGGAGAGACATTAGGTGTGGGAATTCATGGTAATCCATGGCGCAGTGGTACTGATTACGATAAGACATTAACTCAGCTTGGAGCTACATTGGCTGCTGTTTATACAAATAAATTTTTGAAAGATCGGATATCTTTTAAATCCGGATTGACCTTATTTAGTAATTACCTGAAGGAGCCGGGAAATGTCGATGTGGATTGGAATACTGAGACTGCATTTATGATATGGAAAGGTATATCTGTTACTTTGAATACCAGATTATTTTATGATCATGATATTCCTGTACAAATTACTGACAATGACGCTGTGGGTGGAGTAAATGGGATAGGCCGCCGGGCTTCATTTACGGAGCAATTATATATCAAATACAATTATGTATTTTAAAAAAACTTAATTATAGATCTGCAAAGGAACCGGAATCCCGGTTCCTTTTTTATTTATCTTTGAATCTGTAGATCTTTAGATATGAAATCTTTTGCAAGTGACAATTATGCACCCGTAATACCCGAGGTGTTGGATTATATTCTTAAAGTGAATGTCGATCATGCCAGATCATATGGTGCTGATCCTTATACTGAAGAATTGGCTGCTTTATTTGATGAAATATTTGGACGTAAGGTAAGTTCATTCTTAGTTTTTAATGGGACTGGAGCAAATTTGTTAGGAATTAGTTCAGTATTGAGGCCCTATGAATCTGTGATCTGTACAGATTTGTCACATCTGAATGTGGATGAGTCTAATGCTCCCCAATTGATTACTGGGGGCAGATTACAATCAATAAAAGCAAATGATGAAGGCAAATTGTCACCTGATCGTATTCAATATGTATGTCATCGGTTAGGTGATCCACATGCGCCACAACCCAGGGTTGTTAGCATCACACAGGCGACTGAGTATGGGACTGTTTATAGTCTGGATGAAATTAAATCGTTGAGGGCTGTCTGTGATCAATTTAACTTATTATTACATGTTGATGGTGCCCGCTTGCTTAATGCTGCTTGTTATTTAGGAGTTTCAATACAACAAATGATAACTGAGACGGGTGTCGATATACTTTCATTCGGTGGAACAAAGGCCGGAACTATGGGTGCTGAGGCAGTAATTTTTGTCAATCCCGAGTTGGCTAAGGATGCAAAATACTTTCATAAGAGAAATACACAACTGGTTTCAAAAAACCGATATCTGGCTGCACAGTTTTTGGCTTTATTGAAGAATGATTGTTGGATGCAATATTGCAATAATGCAAATTCTATGGCATTAAAACTAGCAACTGTATTAGCTCAATTTCCGGAAGTTAAGCTGACTCAGGCAATTCAGGCTAATGGTGTTTTTGCAATATTCCCTGTAGAATGGATAAAACCACTCCAGGAGATTATTCCTTTTTATATCTGGGATACTTTCAGGAATGAGGTTAGATTGATGTGTTCCTGGGATACTACAGCGAAAGATATAGACCTGTTAGTTGCTGGAATACGGAAATTAAAAAGTGGTGAAATTTAGTTTATTCCCATTCAATAGTGGCAGGTGGTTTTGTACTGATGTCATAGACTACACGGTTGACACCTTTAACCCGATTAATGATCTGAGACGAAACTGTTGCCAGGAATTCCTGAGGTAATCTGGCCCATTCAGCGGTCATCCCATCAGTAGAAGTAACAGCTCTGAGTGCAACTACGTATTCGTAGGTTCGCTCATCACCCATCACACCCACTGATCTGACAGGCAACAAGATTGTGGCAGCTTGCCAGACTTCCGAATATAGATTATGCTGTCGCAATAATGATATAAACACATCATCTGCTTCCTGAAGTATCCGTACTTTTTCTACGTCAATTTCACCTAGAATTCGAATGCCCAGTCCGGGTCCGGGGAATGGATGTCTGTATAGAAATGCATTGTCTAATCCAAGCTCAGCACCGACTCTTCTTACTTCGTCTTTAAATAGCATTCTGAGGGGTTCGACAATTTTTAAATTCATTTTCTCAGGAAGGCCACCTACATTATGATGTGATTTGATAGTAACACTGGGGCCATGTACAGATACAGATTCGATCACATCCGGATAAATTGTACCCTGGCCGAGCCATTTAATATTTGGAAACTTTTTAGCTTCTTTTTCAAATACTTCAATAAATGTATTACCGATGGCTTTTCTTTTATCTTCAGGATCACTTTTGCCATTTAATGCGCTGTAAAAATCCTCACTTGCATCGATTGAGCTGACATTCAGACCTAATGACTTATAAGCATGGGATACTTGAGAAAATTCATTTTTCCGTAATAAACCATTGTCCAGAAAGATACATTGCAGCTTGTCACCTATGGCTCGTTGTAAAAGTGTCGCTGCTACCGTACTATCTACACCTCCGGATAATGCCATCATCACATGATCTGAACCGATTGCTTGTCTTAATTGTGTGACCATTTCATCAACAAAAGCTTTGGGAGTCCAGTCAGGTGTTATATGGGCTATGTTAATAAGGAAATTTCTTAAAAATATCTTACCCTGTGCTGTATGTGTAACTTCAGGGTGAAACTGGATTCCATACACAGGAATATCATTTTCAGTGAAAGTAAACATCGCATACGCATTATCCTTTGTAATGCCTATATGAGTAAACTTTTCTGGTAGTGTGAGGATAGAATCACCGTGCGACATCCAGACTTGACTCTCTGAGGAAATATCAAGGAAGATAGGATCGCCCGCTTCAATTTTTTGCAGTTCTGATTTACCATATTCCCGCTGTGCGCTTTTTTCAACTTTTCCACCGTACACTTTGGCCAGATATTGGGCACCATAGCATACTCCGAGTAAAGGAACTTTACCGATGAATGCCTTGAGATCAATAACAGGAGCATCCGGATCATTTACAGAGAATGGGCTTCCACTGAGTATTACTGCTTTTACAGATGGGTCGATCGGAGGAGCCTTGTGAAACGGATATATCTCACAAAATATATTTAGTTCTCTGACTCTACGGGCAATCAATTGTGTATATTGAGAGCCACTATCCAGGATATAAACTTTATCGTGCACGATTGGTATTAAAAAGAGCAGGAGCAAATTCAATTTGCTCCTGCATGTTAATTTATTTTAATTCAAATGAAATCTTCCGATTGAAAAGCTTTGGCATCGACTTTGAAACAATTGATATTCTTTCCTGAGATATACCCTTGCTAATCAAGTAGTCCCGTACTGCATTTGCCCTGGATTTTGCCAGTGTGATAGGGTCACTGGAAGGAGTCGTTTCGTCACCATAACCAAAAACAACCAGATTATACTTTGCATTCTTCTTTAATAATGAAGCAAGTTCATTAAGAGCTGATTTAGCAGTACCATTTAAACTTGTCTGTTGATCTTCAAAATTAACCTTTTT
>CAZGKN010000192.1:0-3514 GCA_964525915.1 uncultured Saprospiraceae bacterium
CCGGTATGATCAGTTGTAACTTTTTTTTGTCTTTCAGCTGTTTTCGATAGGCTTGTGCAATGTATTCTAAAATCTGAAATACAGCATATTTATCTGGACTTGATTTCAGTTCTATCAAGATAGTTACGAATGCATTTTCCTGTGAATTTTTTAAAGGTACTTCGAAAACTACATCTGCTAATCTTGTTTTCATCTTCGATGTAATAAAACTGATTGACCCCGGATTATACGCGTCGATATCCAAAAGTGTAGATACTTCAACAGGCAGAAAAGTATGCATAAAAGCTAAGGCGGCACCACGATCTGATAAAATGCTTTTTAAAAATGCATCATGGGTAATGTTTGTAGAAATGGGTTTTGACATGCAGGTAATTTATATTTTCAGTTCAAATTTAATTCAATTTACATAGAATGCAAAGCTATTAACTGATTTTTGCACTTTAAAAATTAAATACCGAAGATTCTTTTTGAGCTTAAATATCTTTTTGTTCAATGTTATTTAAGCGGCAAGGATGTTATTAAGCTTTTGAAGAATTAGGTTGATGTAGTTTCTAAAAACGATGAAACTATTTGTTTACCATTTGCGATAAATATAATTACCTTGGAACTTTTCTGTTTTACGATCTGTTTAGACATTCACCTAATCGAAAGCGATCAGGTGTTTTGAAATATGGGGCCGACTGGAATCGACAGGATTGTTATGTTCGGTTGGTAAGCATGCAGGAGGATGATCATTTACTTCTTTATCAAATGGTGGTCGAAATTCAAATGGCGAAACAGATTTCGCAATGGCAGCCTAATTCAAGGAATTAGCAAGCTATCATGCAATTCACTCTATGCCTGATACGGGTGATGTCGCATGTCAATCAAACCTTCAGGATTGGTCTGGTAGCGTCTCGGTACCTGACTGAAATTAAGAGACTAAGAATTCGGTAGGTTTGTCAGTTGACCGGCCGGATTCCGACAATTCAATAATCGACTAAGCATGTAGAAAGCCCTCCGGCGCTCTCTCTGGACGAGGGTTCGAAACCCTCCGGCTCCACTATTTTTCCTGGTTAAAGTGATGGGCAAATTTTTGCTGTTGCAATGTCCTGACCATCTGGGCTAATTCTTCTTTAAACTGAGGAATATTCTCACCACTGGCCGCTGAGATCATCACCCACGGATATTCGAATTGATTACGAAGATGTTCCAAATGCTCAGCCATGATTTCATTTTTCTCTTCAGGCAATACATAGTCATCGAAAGTGACCTCCCGATATTTGTCCAGTTTATTTCCTACGATCATCGTGGGTATTTCAGCCGCTCCCAGATCATTGAGCGTTTTTAGCACTGTGACCAACTGGTCTTCCATCTGAGGGTGAGATAAATCAGTTACGATCAGTAACAGATCGCTCTCGCGGACTTCATCAAGTGTGCTTTTGAAACTCTCTACAAGATGATGTGGTAATTTTCGAATAAAACCGACAGTATCCGAGAGTAAAAAATTGGTACCCTCCAGATTAATTTTTCGGACAGTGGTATCCAAAGTGGCGAATAATTTATTTTCTACCAGCACTTCAGCATCAGTCAGCAGGTTCATTATAGTTGACTTACCTACATTGGTATATCCTACCAGTGATACTCGGATCACATTGCTGCGGTTTTTCCGGCGGATAGCGCTTTGACGGTCGATCATTGCCAGATTTTCCTTCAGAAGTTTTATCTTTTTGTCTATGATACGACGGTCAGTTTCAATTTCTTTTTCACCCGGTCCCCGCATACCGATACCACCTTGCTGTCGCTCGAGGTGTGTCCACAAACCTTTGAGCCGGGGAAGCAGGTATTGCACCTGTGCCAGTTCGACCTGCGTCTTTGCTTGTGCGGTTTGAGCCCGTTCAGCAAAAATATCGAGGATCAGAGAACTGCGATCGACGATCTTACACTTCATAATCGATTCGAGAATATTGGTCTGTTTGCCACTCAGGTCATCATCAAAAATGACCAGATCGATGTTGTGTGATTTTACATACCCTTCTATTTCTTCCGCCTTGCCCTTGCCTATAAAAGTGCGGGAATCGGGTTGGCTGAGATTCTGTGTAAATATTTTTATGGTTTCCGCTCCAGCAGTATCTGCGAGCAACTTAAGTTCATCCAGATATTCACGCAATCGGGTCTCTGTCTGTTGCCCATAGGCCAGACCCACTAAAACAGCTCTTTCTTTCTGTTTTTTCAGGCTGCTGCCTTTTTGCCCGAGATCCCATTCCTTCTTTGACATGATTAACCTTCGTCCATATTCATATTGTGAAAGACATTCGTCACATCATCCTCATCTTCAAGCTTGTCGATGAGTTTGATTATTTCATCTACTTTGTCCTCATCGATTGACTTGGTAACCGTCGGTACACGAATCGTCTCAGATGATAAGACTTCAATACCTAATTCTTCCAGTCCTTTGAGCATGTGCCCGAAATCATTGAAGCTTGTGTAGATCATCAGATCCTCATCTTCTTTCTTCAGTGATTCGAGGCCGAAATCGATGAGCGACAGCTCCAGCTCATCCATATCCTGGTTTTCCGAACTGATTTTTATCACACCTTTTCTGTCAAAAATAAAGTTGTGTGTGCCACTCTCGACCATTTCCCCACCATTGCGGGAGAAATGCATCCGGATTGTGGCAACTGTACGGGTGGGGTTATCAGTGGCTGTTTCCACTACAAAAGCAACTTTATTCGGGCCATAACCTTCATAGGTAACTTCTTCATAGTTTTCAGCATCCTTGGAGGTAGCTCTTTTGATGGCATTATCTACATTGGCCTTAGGCATATTTGCAGTCTTGGCATTTTGTATCGCCATACGTAACCGTGGATTATATTCCGGATCGCCACCGCCGGATTTAACGGCTAATGCTATCTCCCGACCTATACGGGTAAATGTCTTGGCCATGCCTGACCATCGTTTCATTTTTCTTTCTTTCCTGAATTCAAATGCTCTTCCCATGCTAACTTTTTGAAATAAGGTGCAAAGATAAAAGAATGGACAATTTATTTTATTGGATTGCCAATGTCAGGTTCAAATTTCATCTATTGAGAAATAAACCGATAAGAAGTAAATGTGACAACTAGTTTGCTTAATTCAAATATACTAATCGTAATTAAATCTGACCATCTGATTTCCTTGCCACTTTAGGGGTGAAGGGGTCAAACAAGGAAATCGGATGGTCATTTCTTTGTCCAAGAAATATAGAATAATGATCTCTGATGTCTGATAATTAATTGAACTTACTCAATTCCTGTTTGAACTTATCAACATCAGTTTTGGCCTTTTCTATATCCGTCAGTTTAGCTGCCTGATCACTCTTGGATTTTTCGATATCTTTTTTGCATTTTTCGATTTTATCCTGTGCGTCTTTGATATCCTTTTCCCATCCTTTCTGATCTTTTACCATACGATTGTATTGGCTTTGTTGATCTTCCAATGTTTTCTGAGCCTGTTTCAGTGATTCACCAGTCAGATACTTCTGGATTTCTACAAA
>CAZGKN010000193.1:0-3477 GCA_964525915.1 uncultured Saprospiraceae bacterium
TAATATATTTATAACAAAATTCATGCCGTAATCATCCTAAACCTTCATTATTTGACTATTAATTTTTCTGTATAAACTTTATTATTGCTCATCATTTTTACCAGATACATGCCGGAAGGTATTTTATCCGTATGGATTGTCAACTGTCCTGAAGCACCTGATAGATGATGAGTTCTATTGTAAAGTACTTGACCACTAATATTGCTGATGGTAATAACTACATTTTGGTTTTCAGGATTTACAATTTGGATAGAGACATAATCATCAGCTGGATTAGGTTCGAGTTTAAATAAGATATCTTTATTTAACGGTGTATCATTTACACTGACAGTTTCTACAGGATTAACGATGGTTTCTATAGGTTCTGTACAAGCTTTTGCTCCAGTTCCGTTTTCTGAGGCGATACATGCCTGAGCATTATATTTAAACATATCAAGGATCTCAAAGTCATCAATAAACCACCCTGTAAACGTACCTTTAGCTTTTTCTGTATCATCACAAACAAATCTGAATTTGAAGGTGATATTTTTGCCGGCATAATCACTTAGGTCAATATAAGAATCTATCCAAGATCCTTTTAAAGTTTTATCCCAGTCACCACCCGAATTTCCGGTGAATGCATACACATTAGGCTCGGCAATAGTTGCATATGCTAAACTGGTGTTATATGGATTTCGGATAAATTTCTCTTTAGGTACGCGGACAAACGCTCCGCCGTCAGCAGATATTTCAACAAATCCACCGTCATTACCACTCTGAGTATTATACCTATGCCAGAAACGCATAGCTGGTTTTTTACCTTTGATTTCATAAGGGATAGATATAAGGGACGCATCACCTTTTTCGACACCATTAAATATACTGTAGGATTGGTCAGGGCTTCTAAAAATGTCATAGGACGAAATCCATTCTTCACTACCCAATGTGTTTTCTGTATTCCAGTCAAAGTTGCCATCAAAATTTTCCAAGTCTAACCGAATAGATTTATTACTTGGACTTGATTTTGTCTTATAGGTAATGTCTATTTCGCGTTTATATTCCATCGTGCCTATTTCGAATATAAGTTCATTACCTACGATCTTTGGTGTGATATTGGCAGAACCAGCAACATAGGACATACCATCTGGCAATTCATCAGTAATGATGACATTATTTTGTTGAGAAGGTATATGATTAATAGCATGGATATGAACATCAATTTCTGCGCCTGGATTAACAGAGCTTGTTGCTGTCTTTGTGATTTTTAATTTCTCTATTAAAGTTGGCAACAAGTTAAAATCTTCAACGTTTTGATTTCTATCATTTCCTGCGGATGCATAAAACCCTACACCTCTTCTTGCGAAAGATTCCCAGATGATTTTTGCATTTTTGCCGTTAAATAGTAAAGAATCTGCTTTTAGTATAGCGTCTCTACCTTTTACAAAATTAGGATTACATGGTTGTATTTTCATCGCCTCAATCACTAACCTTGCAGATAGGAAATTACCAGATTTTTCATTGTTCCAATCTGGATCAAATCCATAATTATCAACAAATTTCCAGTACATATCCCAAAGGATATCAGCCCAAACTTCTCCTACTGGATGGGGAGCCGTAGTATTGCGTATATCTTTATAGGTCTGAGGATTGATATTCATGTCAGTGGAGTAAGGATATCTACGGATACCACTACCATCCACACTTGCACCCAATGCATAATTACCAATGCCTCTGGCATCGCTTCCTTTATCACCAGGCTTGTGGGTGAGTATCAGAGCAAAGAAGTCACTCCACCCTTCACCCATTTGTTCGTCATTATTAAGACAAGAAGAGTTTAATCGACCGCCTGTAAGCCTTGTGGAAATACCGTGACCATATTCGTGTGCCATGATACCATTGTCTAATGATCCATCAAAATACTTTGGTCCGCTATTACCTCTTTCCTGAAAAGTCATCACGACATTAACGCCTTTAGAAAGTTCTACTCTGATTTTATCACAGTCAGATTTTTTCATGAAAATGGAAGGAATTGTTATTTTTTCAGCATTTAAACCTGCAGCCATTCCTACTATTTCTTCACCATTACCACCATTAATACCAGGGATATTGCAAATAATTGCAGCAACAGCACCAGCTTGTTGTGCATTATAAACTTTGTTGCTAAAATCGCAAGTACCTCTTTCTATAATTGCTACTTTGCCTTTTACTTCATTTGCATTGATGATGGCTGAGCATCCTGTTGCACCATTTGCTCCAGCAGATTTAGCTATTGCCACACTTCCGGATACAGGTGACTCATCTTTATTAGGGATAGGCAATCCAAAGCTAGCATTACCATATTCGTTGATAAAACCTTTAATGTTTTCAGGCTCGTCTATAGAAACTATACCACCTGTATTTGTCCAGAGGTACATTTGCATTCTACCATTGAAACCATCAATCGGTGTGGAAAAATTAGCATTGTTGATTTTAGCAGGGTTGGTTTGTCCTGCTTCATGAAGCGTAATTCCATCAAAAGCCTGTGCCAAAACGTAATCACTACCATCTCCCTTACCGGTATAATTTTTTTGCTGGAAGTTACCAAATTCTTCAGTAAATCCCCATTTGTAAGAAAGATCGTGCACCATATTATTCATATAAAACAAATTAGTAACGGCTGCATTAGCATTATCTCTTGGATCTTTAGAAAAATCTATAGGAAAATCGAAGTTTAAGTTACTGCCTCCGTCTGTTTCAGGACCATCTGACTTATCATCATCATTTTTATCCTGATATGCATAGACATTATTACCTCGTGTGATTGTATATTCGGGACCATCGACACCATTAGTGTCATGCCATCCAAATGGCGATCCAGTATTGTATTGTTCGTCACCTACGATTTGTCTGGTTCCGTGTATAGGGCTTTCTGCAGGTAAGGCAAATACATTGTACTTGGCAATACTTGTTGGGCTCGCTTCCGGAGATTCAGTCGGATGTAAAATATTGCTTTCATGATGTGAACAATTATTATGATTTGCATATGGCTTATCACCATGTTGGCAATAAATGGTCAAATTGTGCTTGGAAATGTAGATTCCTGTAGTAGCATCGATATTCATATCCCAGTAATCTGCGCTGTTTTTCATATCCATACTCAAATTCCATACTAATATCAAATTGCCATCGACAAGTTCGTATTTCAACTCAGCTTGTATAGGTGTTTTTGTCAGCTCGGGCATTTCAAAAGACCATTTGCCTTCATTGCTTCTATTAGTGAGTACTGGACGACTTTTTAATGTGATCCCAAGTTCCTGAGCAGCATTGACGATAGCTACATCAGCGCCTACTTTATAAGCGGAGGCATTGATTTTCTTTTCAATGTGCTGGACATAATTTTGATTGTCAGATACTACAACTCCATTTTTAATAACGATGACAGCCATTGCATTTCTGACTGGGATGCCTTTATATGCCTGATTCAAATAAAGGTAAGTAATGTCCTGGTTGGTTGCTTCA
>CAZGKN010000194.1:0-2732 GCA_964525915.1 uncultured Saprospiraceae bacterium
CCTCTGCATAGTTTTCCCGAACCTCACAACTGTCCATAATTAAACCGCATATACCACCACCGGATTTAGAATCAATGTAAATACCGCCACCAAACAATGCAGAGTTTTTCCTTATAATGCAGTTTTTGATCGTCAGGTTGCAGGGCTTGTCAACTGAATCGCTATAAACATGGACACCTCCACCCCGGCAACTGAATACTGCAGGCCCCCAATATTCGCAATCATATTGCCCCTTATTCTCCAGGCCTTTCGCCTTTCCGTTTTGTATTATCAATCCGTCCAATAAATATCTGCCGTTCTGAAATTTAAGCGTATTTAATTGTTTGTATCCATTTATCTTGGTTTCATTCTTTTTAATATCCCGATCATATTTACTTGTCTCTGTACCATCAAAACCTCCAAAAATTGAAACATTATATCCTGAAAGTTTCCATTCTATCTTACCACCTCCCGTATATTCTCCTTTTGATATCCATACTTCAAGCCCATCTTCAAGATTAGTAAACAATGAATCAAAGTTACTGAAGGCATCCGCCCAACTACTGCCATCATTTTTTCCTTTAGCATCTTGTTTGATGTAAATAATTTTATTTTGCGCATTAACCATGACAGCTCCGGCGAAACCCAGAATATAAGCCGTGATTACAAACCGTATAATATGTTTCATGGGAAAATTTAGTTTATTGTTTTATAAATGTTTGTGAGTAGTCTGATCCTGATGTTCTGAGTACAACTACATACAAACCGGCACCAAGATTGCTCACCTGATCTATTGACAGGTCGTGATGTCCGGCTTCAAGTTTCAGTCTTTGCTCTATCTGCAATTTACCACCTGTATCAAACACATAGTATTCCACTTGCTGAGCTTCCTGTAATTCAAATTTCATATTAACCGTGCCCGATGTCGGGTTCGGATAAATGAATGACTGTGACTCAGTGTTTTTAATAATCGTCTCTTTTTGGAATGGATTGAATATCGTTGCCTGCATTACAAGATTATTTTCAACCAGCTGACCGCCCGCATCATAGAGTGCTGATGCATTTCTTGCATTTATAATATTGAGTATTTGGCTGGTGCTCGCGTTCTGATTTGGCAGAATTATTAAAGACAATAAATTCTGCGTGACTGAAACATTAGTGCTGTCAGTTGTAGAATTATACCATACCGTTACCAGCTGATTGCCCTCAAAATAAGTATTCAGTGAATCACCCAAGGATGTACCCGTCGGGTGACTGTAGTTTATTATGCTTGCAATACTTGTGTCTATCTGGAATTTAAGCTGATATGCAGCTAAGTTAGTTGTGTTTTGTAATTTGACATCCAACTTATACAATTGTCCGCTATTCAATTGAACTACCGGATTAATCAATCCTGGATTCAAACTGCCCGGCTCACCATTTCCTACAGTACCTTCTCCACTAACTTTCCCAATTTTCACTCCATCAAATCCTGCATCACCTGCGTAACCATTGCTTATTTCATACTCAAAACCCGGATCAATATATGAAGCATCAACCTCTTGCTTGCCGTTTATCTGCATATCAAATGGGTTGGTGTCAAAACCATATTTATAACTTTGTGGTATAAACTCAGGTATAAAAACATAAGGAGACCGATAATTATTTAATTTCTTAACCTTACCTACCAACAAATCACTTAGAATCTTGGCATCCTTAGAGTCTATAAGGTGATTCTTATCCAAGTCAGCGGCAATCTTCTTATAACCGTTTTTTAGCAACTTTACTTTCTGTATGTGATTATTTAGCGTATAAAGGTCATAAGAGCTTAACTTTTCTATCCATTCTGCATAGCTTGGTATCAATTTCCAGGGATCATAGTTAAACTGTGGTTGCTCCACTATTGAGCCAAGTTTATATGATGTTATCCTTACATTCGGGTTGTATAAAATACCTTGCATATTTCCATTAATATCACTCGTACTGCGCCATTTCTTCGGCTCATCGGCAAACTTCCATTCAAAAACAGCATTCGGAACCGGCTGGGCGGTATTTTCAAAATTTACTGTATTAACATAGTTTATTTCGTAGGCGTGACTAAGCTGGTATTTCCTGTATATATCATAAATCATCGCAACCTTATCATACTGGCAGTCGGTAAACTCATCTCTTGTACCACATCCATTCAAAATAAAATAGCTCATTACATTTTTCACCTGGGGCGTTATCGGATCATTATTGTAATCAACATAAGTCCCGTTATAAGGGCAGTCCAAACTCCACCCGGGAAAATAAAGGTCATTATTCATTACCGAAGGATATGTGTCGCCACATAAATCACCGGCTACCATCCAATTTGGGTACGGGAAGGCTATACCGTAAGTCGTGTCCCTTATTTGTAATTCCCGGCCATATTTACTATTATCGTTTTTTTCATTCGGATAAGGATAATCTATTTGAGCACTGTCAGGCGGTGAATGATATACCGTAGTCGCACCATGTGTGTGCAATAGTCCAAATATATGACCGACTTCATGTATAAAAGCAGCGGAAAAGCTAGCGAAATTTCCCCATAATGCGCTGGGTTCTACCCATATTATATTGTCCTCTAAGGTATAATAATCAGGATTATCAGTCATTATTGGCTGAGTAGCTACACTGGCCTGTAAAGGATGTACCATGACATTAATTGCTGTGCTTAAATAAGAATATCGTGCACCATCAATAATGCTATTTAAATATAATGGTGTCCAATCTATATAATTAACATTCCC
>CAZGKN010000194.1:2742-3420 GCA_964525915.1 uncultured Saprospiraceae bacterium
CCCAAACGATAAAAACTTATTCCGACAGGAGCAAAACGTTTATTCAGTGTATCAATGGTCAAATCAATCTGAGATACGGAAACATCTGTGGAGCTTCCTTCCGTATTCCGGACTACCGTAAATGAAACCGGTATGCTTGCCGGATCCCCTGAAGCTCGTGCAAGCCTGTAATTGTTTTGGGAAGGTAATAACGAAACATAATATTCAAATAACTCATCCGATGGGTCTGGTGTCTCACATTGACTGAATAATAGCCGAGGGTTAACAATGAACAGCATAGCAAAAATCAATATCAGCTGCCACCTAGGTGGAAAATAAAATTTTGCCCCCCGTTAAACAGAATAATATTTCGTAAAAAACGAAATTCTTTTTGATAATTTGGTTGTGTTTTCATACAATTTTGAGTTTTTGGTTTTTAATCTGCTTTATTTGACAAACATACATAACATTTTAACAAAAAGCAAGCATCATCTAAAAAAATTGCGGTCTGTTGATTTCATCACTCCCGCACAAACTTCTCTACCCGCATATTTCCTGCATCATCGGTCAGCTCTATGAAGTACATACCCGGGGCGAAGCCCGATACATCTATCGTGTGCAGGTACGAATAGGCTGGTAGCGTGCCCGTATAACAGCGCCTGCCCAGCAGGTCGTAGCAGTGGATGGTGTAGGAGGATG
>CAZGKN010000195.1:0-3334 GCA_964525915.1 uncultured Saprospiraceae bacterium
TCCAGTAGAGAATCCAATTCCACAAGGTATGGCCTCAGGTATGATTGCAGGGTATCCACTTCAGCCTGTACCTGTGACATCATCATTTGTACTGTTACGGACTTGCCCACGAAATCATTGATGTGCTGACCGGCAAACTGACTGATGACCGTCGATGTTAACATCCAGTCGGGATTCTCTCTTATTGACTGGAGTAATGACTGCTCGGTATTGCATCTCTGTACATCGGTATATCCAGCAAGAGACAGGGTATCATTAATACGGTGAATGCAGTTTTGTAAAACACCCTCGCCATCCAGATTATCTCCATTATCATGATTTTGTAAAACAGGACAACTATCTTGAGGTAATAAATAGGTATATACTGTACCATCAAAAAAAACACCCGAAGCGTCTGCTTGCGGTCTGTGCACAGTCCCTACTGCCTGGCTTCCGTCACACCACATCTGGTTTTTAAGTGGCTCTAAAGTATTAATTTCCTTTCCGTTCTGGGATGTCCAGGTATTGTACCTGCGGTGCGCCTGCTTTCCGGTGAATGTGGTATTATCGTAATAATTAATACTATAACTCTTCGTATAATCAAACCTGTTCCATTCTATCTTCGAAGCATCGCATGCTCCTTCAATACTCCACCCGACATTATTGTCTCCGGTATAATTCTGTGACAGCAATGTATATTTCGAATTAGCCCAACGCATACCCAATTCACCTCCCATGAACGTATTACAGGATATTTTGGAAAAATCGGAGTTCATAATCTCTATTCCATTTGACGATGAGGTCTTCACATCTACATAATTATTCGTTATATTTGTATTTCTGCCGTTCGACACAAAAATACCTACACCCGTATCATAGTTATGCGTCACTTTGTTCCTTGATACCGAAAAATATTGCTTGTTAAAATTGTTGTTCAATATGCCGATGCCGACTTTTGTCCCCAGACCACCGTTACAGTATATATCGTTGTTATCTATCTGTACCATATTGCTGTTATTTGTCACCACACCATTCAGCTTTACCACTATTCCAAGATTATCCACTCCTCCGTTGGTTATTATTTTTGTTCCCAACACACGGGTATTGAGCATCACATTGGTGGCATCTATATCAATACCCTTGGTGACGTTCTCAAACCATATACTACTGTAAGGAACATCTGCTATCGCCATCAGCGATTGGGTACCGAGCCCAACAGATCGCTGGGTGATCCCTGCCTTAAAGTCCTTGACCTTGATGTAATCGCAGGTTAATGAATAATTCAAGCCCTTATTTGTTTCATAATAAATACCATTACCTATGTTGTCTTTGTCCAATAGAGCATAAGTTGCCTGGTCGTGTATATTAAAACTGTAAAACTTAACATTCGAATTTTTGGCAAACAACCCGTTTTGGTAAACCAAAATTTCATTATCAGTTGTCTTGTTGTTCGGAAAAACCACAGGAGGCGAGCTAATATTTTCAAGGTGGATAGCGTCTTCTACGTCGCAATCGCAGGTTTCATGAGGATGGTGCGGCCCATTATTGCTGAAGCTCGGAACCGTAAACGAGAAACCTTTAGAGTATATACCGTAAATGTTCTCGTAAAATCTGCAATCTTCAATTTTCAATACAGCGAGCTCATTATTATAGATTGCATTTGTGGATAAATCAAGCATTTTTTTTGCATCTGTTATTTGGGCAGCGTCCCACTCGAATCTATTCGGTCCGTTGTTGCGAATTCCCTCCCAGCGACAGCATGTACCATATTGGGGATGGAATCGCTTAGCGTCCTGTATGACCGTACCCTCGAGACCAAAGGTTATCGGAGCATTCGGATTTGATTCAGGTTTGTACTTTATTATAGCATCTGAATTCACATAAATATCGGCAGAATATCCCATGTTCCAGGTTCCAGAAGGATAAGTATGGCTCAGATCATGATGATACGTCCCATCCATAAATAGCGGCAGCCCCGGAACATTCGAATACTGGTCTATCATTTGATAAATCCTTATCGCCGGGTGACCCCACCAACTAGCAAAATCTGTAGCCTTGGTCGTCTTACCGGCATAACCAACAAATACTCCCTTTGTAAACGGAAGGCATTTGGTGGCCGTTATAGTGTCTTTGCAACATATTATTGTATGCCTGACACATACTTCATGGTCTTCATTTACAAAATTTGAAAACACATATTCGGCAGGTGGATTTTCTCCATAATATACCTTCCCGTCTTCAAACTCCCAAATGTGTTTAAGATTGCTTCCCTTACCACAATGGTTCTCCAGTACAAATTTTTGGTTAAAGCATGATCCTGTTGGAAGTACCGAATAAAAATCAAAGTCATCCGCACTACAACAATTAATACACTTGCGGTAGCAACACGTAGCTATCAAATCGCCGTGGCCGCCATAAAGAGTTATGCAGATATTATAGCAGCCGGATTTATCGTAAGTATGCATCGCATCTGGTGTGATACTTGTGTGGGATGGTGTACCGTCACCAAAATTCCACCTATATGTCGCTACATTTTGATAGTGTTTTATATGAAATTCTACGTATGATTCTTCACTGCCATTGCACGTCTTATTCATCTCCAATATCATATTATCACAGATGTTTTCACTGCATGGTGGTACACTGATCATTTTGGAGCATACATTAACATCAAGCGTATCTTGTCCGGTGTCAATCACCTGAGTCTGACAAATTGTAAAGTCGCCTCCGGTTGTAGGAAAATTATGACTCACTGCATTTTGACCCGCAGGTGTAATGCCCAAACTACCATCGCCAAAATCCCATAATACAGCATTGCTTGCCGGATAATTTAATGTGAAATCGGCATGGCAAAAGAAATATTCTGTAGTAAATTCAAGGTCATCACAGTTGGTACCACAAAGCAAATTGAAAGATTTTGTACAAAAAATAGTACCCATTGGTCCGTCTTTTATATGCTTTATACTTAGTATCGGTGGGCCGGTCAGATTAGGGTCTTCTATGCTTATGCAGACACTGCCCAATTGCGAAATTGTCTGCGTTACGTTTCCAAGTTTAAACTCCCAATAGTTAGGCGTACCTGCCTGAGAAGCTTGTACACATACCTCAAATTTGGTAGCACTTATACATCTTATCCCTTGTATTGTAAATTTTGCCTTCACACAATCTTCCGTTGGTTCAGCTATCACATTGCAGGGCGACTCTTTCGCCAACATTTTCGTAATAAATGCTCCTGACATCATAAAAATTATTAACAAATAATTTAATAATTTTCGCAACAAATAAATTCCACAATAATGCCTACTGATGTACTGATGTACTGATGTACTGATGTACTGATGTACTGATGTACTGA
>CAZGKN010000196.1:0-3308 GCA_964525915.1 uncultured Saprospiraceae bacterium
TGACGAAGACATCACAGGTTATGCAAATAAGATTGTATCATCATTCTGGTCGCAATTAGCCGATAAATATTCTGAAGTGCGTTCAAAATGTGCATTACTTTGCATAGAGTCTATTAGCAGGTGTGGTTTTGATCCGCAGGATCCTAATCAGTTAATAATAGTTTCTACTACAAAAGGAGACATTGATCTTTTGACTGAAGATAGCTTCCGGCAAACTGAGCCACCATTTCTTTTAGCGCACATTGGGAAGCAGATTCAGAAATATTTTAAGACGAAGGTACCGGTTCTCACCATTTCCAATGCTTGTATTTCGGGTAGTCAAGCTATAATGATGGCAGATGGCTATATTAAATCAAGTTTATATAGTACGGTTTATGTGGTCGGTGTTGACTTATTTACTGATTTTACTTTCTCGGGTTTTTATAGCTTCAAAGCAATTAGTGATGTTCCCTGCCGACCTTTTGATCTGGAGAGAAAGGGAATTTCATTGGGTGAAGGTGCGGCCTGTATACGGATATCTTCCGAACAGGATTCCTTTGCAGAGAATGCACAAATAGTATTGAAGGCAGCCGCACTTACCAATGATGCAAATCATATATCAGGCCCTTCCAGAGACGGTTCAGGCTTGTTTCAGGCGATCCAGACCTGTATGAAAAAAAATAGGAAGTTACCGGATATAATTAATTTGCATGGGACAGGTACATTGTTCAATGATGATATGGAAGCGATAGCTATCCATCGGGCTGGATTATCAGATACACCGACTTTCGGATTAAAAGGATATTGTGGGCATACGCTGGGTGCTGCCGGTATTATTGAGTCGATATTAACATTAAGCGCTATGGTAGCCAATATTTGTCCTCCCACAATTGGCTTTCAGCATAGTGGAACACAGTTTCATTTAAATATAAGTGATCAGGAGAGAAAGATACCTTGTAATGTTGCCTGGAAAAGCACCTCTGGATTTGGTGGAGGGAATTGTTTACTTGTTTTTGAAAAAAATTAAGTTTGGAATTATTTATCGATCATATTAATGAACTAAGATACTTTACCGAAAGTGCAACAGATTTAGAGCAGGAATTAATTTCTGAATATAAAGTTTCAGGAATTCAACATCACAAATTTTATAAGATGAATAATCTTTGTAAAATGGCCTGGCTTCTTGGACGCAGATCTATTGATTCATTGAAAAAGAATATTTCATTGCCCCCATCCGGTAAGAATGCTATCATACTTTACAATTATTGCTCATCTCTGGCTTCAGATTGGCCGCATGCCAGTATGCTCTCGAAGGGGGGAATGAACAGGGTCAGTCCATCAGTTTTTGTATATACACTGCCGAATATTGCCAATGGTGAACTGGCAATTGATCTAGGTTGGACTGGTTATACCGCATTTTTGATCGGTAGTCCGGAAATGGATATTTCCTTGATCTATGAACAGATATTAATGAGTTTTCATCAATTTGACATCGACTTAGCCTTGATAGGAATGATAGAAGTAGGAACAGGTATTGGTGAAGCGTATGGCAGGGTAGGAGTAGTAGCTCCATTTCTAAATTCAACAATCCAATTTGATTTGGAAAAAGCAAAATCACTATTTTTGCACGGATAAAAATAAAATTATGGCGATTACTTTGGCTGAGGAGCTCAGAAACAAATTACTTACCCGTTTGAATATTCAATACATAAAGCCTGAAGAAGTTGATCTGGATGGCCCGATATTTGGGATAGGATTAGGGCTGGATTCTATAGATTCATTGGAGTTGATTATCATGCTTGAACAAGAGTATGGGATTAAATTCAGCAATCCTGATGAAGCAAAAGAAGTATTTGCTTCGATAAATTCAATCGCCAAATACATCGAATCTCATAAGCAGAATGCCTGATAGCAGGATAGCAATAACTGGAATAGGAATCACTTCAGCACTGGGGATGAATGTTCAGGAGAATTTGTATTCACTGCGGCATGGGCTCTGTGGCATAGGAAGGATGGATATTTTATCATCCAGACATGGTGAAGAGTTACCTGTGGCAGAGATCAACTATACAAATCAAGTACTGGCACGAATGACTGGTTTGAAGCCTGAAACGCCGCGAAGTGTATTATTAGCAGCTGTTTCTATTCGGGAATGTCTTGACAGGGCAAAACTGGCAGGTTCTGATATTGAAGCATTTTATTACGGTACCACTGTCGGCGGAATTGATCAGTCTGAGAAACAGGTACCTGCATACCTTAAAGGTGAAAGTGTTGATTATCAAATTTTTACTACGCATGATAATGGAAAAAGTGCGGAGATACTCAGTGCTGTTTTTGATATGAATTGTGTGGGAGCTACCTTATCTACTGCCTGTTCTTCTGCTGCGAATGCAATATTGAGTGGTGCGGAGGAAATAAAATCAGGAATGGCAGATACCATATTAGTCGGTGGAGCTGATGGGCTGAGCCTATTTACTTTGAATGGTTTTAACTCATTGATGATACTCGATCGTAAGCTTTGCCTGCCATTTGATGCTGAGCGGCAAGGATTAAATCTTGGCGAAGGTAGTGCTTTCCTGATACTGGAGTCTGTGGAACACGCCTTAGGCAGAGGGGCAGAAATATTGGCATTGGTTAGCGGCTGGGGAAATACAAATGATTCCCACCATCAGACAGCAAGCTCTCCTGAAGGGATTGGCGCTGGTCTGGCAATGAAAAAAGCATTGGCAAAAGCTAATCTCAGTTCGGCAGATATATCTCATATCAACGCACATGGTACAGCTACAGTTAATAATGATGAGTCTGAGTTGAATGCTTTGTCCGCTGTTTTTGATATAATCCCACCTTTTACTTCCACTAAGTCCTTTACTGGTCATACCTTAGCTGCGGCAGGAGGTTTAGAAGCTGTTTTTTCAGTTTTGTCATTACAATATGGTGAAATGTACCCTACACTAAGATTTCAAAATCCTATCAGAGATAATATTTGCCCTGTTACTTCACTTACCTATCGTAATCTTCAGCATATTCTGTCAAATTCATTTGGATTTGGTGGAAACTGCACAGCTCTGGTATTTTCAAAATACTGCCCTTCATGAGTTGTTACATACATAGATCATTCCAGTTATCTGCGAAGCATTTGGAGGCTAATATGTCCCCACAAATGACTGATCCGGATTTTAGTGAACTGATTGATGTCAGATATATGCGACGTATGAGTCCACTCTTACTGATGGGAGTTTATAGTGCAATGAAGGTAATTACTGACACTGATGATGTCGCTAGGATGATCAGTGGTACAGGTTTGGGATGTATAAAGGATACTTATACAT
>CAZGKN010000197.1:0-3268 GCA_964525915.1 uncultured Saprospiraceae bacterium
GTTTGGCATTGGTAATCGTTGGATTTTGCTGAGTCGAAGTAAATCCAAACGGACCTGACCATTTATAACTTACACCTCCGGAAGAGCTGAGTTGGATAGTGTTGCCTGTGCAAGCCGGGTTGGGACTAATACTAATGGTAGGAACCGGTGCGGGTTTCACAGTAGCAATGACGCTGGCTGTTTTGGTACAACCTTCACTGCTTGTTACAGTAACATAGTAAGTTCCTGCCATACTTGGCTGCATGTGGCGGCCAAAAGCGCCACCATCAAAGGTAAAACCACCCGGTCCACTCCAGTGATAGCCTACACCACCTGATGCAGAAAACCACATCAGTTCGCCTTGACATACAGGATTAGGTGATGCAGTAGCTACTGCCGGTGGTAGAGGATTGACAATGACTGTGGCAGTCTTAGGATCACCGGTACAGCCACCTGTCCATGGGGTAATAGTGAATGTTACCGTGACAGGTGCGCCCGAATTATTGGTCAGAGTGCCTGAGATATTTCCGCTACCTGTGTTTGCTATACCATATACATCCGTCATATCTCTGGTCCAGGTATATGTAGTGCCAGAAACTGTACCACTCATGATGATAGGTGTGATAGGATTACCCGAGCATATTTTCTGCGTAGCTGGTGTTGCAGTAACTGTTGGTCTTGGATTGACATAAACATACGCATAAACTGTAGTTCCCGGGCAACCACTGACGTCACTATTAATATGGAACATTTCCCATTGTAGTGTATTAGTAGTGTTAGTTAATGTTCCTGAGATGGTGCTTCCACTTCCACTCGATGGCATACCGGTTAAGTTGATAGTATTGCTTCGTGTCCAACTATATGTAGTTCCCGGAACTGAACTGGATAGGTTAATCGAGAAGGATCCCGGAGAACAGTTATATTGACTAATAGGGTTTGGTGTAACTACAGGTGAAGGATTGACAGTGACATTTACAGATGCATCATCAGTACAACCATCAGAGAAAGTCACAGTTACGGTATAGATTCCTGAATATGTTGTCAGAGCATTCGTTCTGCTTGGATTCTGTGTTGAAGTACTGAAACCTGCCGGACCACTCCACAAGTAACTTACGCCTCCTGAACTATAAAGTTGGATGGTTTCACTTGGGCATACAACAGGATCAGCGACTGTAGCACTTGCTTCCGGATAAGCATCGCCAACGCCTACTGCATGCCAGGCATTTGTTACCTGTCTAACTTGATTTGAGCAGGCGCCATAGATATCGATTGCTGCCTGAATAGATTTATCTCTGGCATCAGCATATTCATCAGTAGCACCCAAATAGAATTGAAGTGTTTGAGCTGCAATATATTCCGCAGTTGACATAGTTAAGCCTACTACAGCATATGAATCTCCGTTGTCATTTGTACCTGTACCTCCATTGGAAAGTAAGTAAAACCAAAAGTTTTGTACACCACTGTTGTAATGGACGCCTCCATTATCGTCTGAACCAGTGTACCAGTATGTACCTAGATAAGTGTCAGGTTGACCGTATGTATTTGGATTAGACATACTTCTAATAGCACCATCGGTGCGTTCATCACCCATTAGCCAGTCATTTGAGCCCAGAGTGTACCGTTCCGTAGCTTCGCCGAAAATGTCGCTAAATGATTCATTCAAGGCGCCGGATTCATAAGAATAAACTAAACCTGCACTTGACCCTGTGACTGCGTGTGTATATTCATGTCCTAATATATCGATTGTGGACCATGAATTGTCAAGAGTACCCCCACTTCCTAAACCTACTTTCATAGTTCCACCTATGAATGACATCGAGGCATTGTCTGTATAAGCCTGACATCCCGGTGAACTACTTCCATCAAAAACAGCATTTATATAACCATTCAGATCTCCATAAGCATCATCATAAGAATTTCTTACTTGTACAAATTTCCAATAAATGGAAGCTTTACGGATATTAAAAAGCACTGAAGCAGCGAATCTTTGATTCATGGTGGTCCAGGTATTATCTGAGCTGGTAACATCCACAGCTGCACTCGTACAGGTTGAGCTATTCCAATCATAAATAAATATTTCATCAAAAAAACATTGATCGTATGACCTCCATTCTGTTGGACTTATCTGTGTAGTTGAAATAGTTCTGGTTCCATTGAAAATGGAAGTAAATGTAGTCGGATCACAGTTTGACTCCATTGGCAGATTGCTTAGAATATTCCCGTTATTTGCATCAACATATATTCTGAAAAAAGCACTTGGCGAACTGGCTTGTACATCAAATCTATACACCAGGTGTAAATTACCATTTTGATTATACCACATTAAGTCACCTCTTGGATAATAAGTAGCTGATTGACTTTTTTTCTGTTCCTTAATCTGTTGTTCCAGTTGTTTATTCTGCCAGGCATATTCAGTGTATTCAAGCGTACCCAATGCTTTAGTTAAAGCCTGATCAGGTGGCAGGGCTGGATTAATTGTAGTATTATTTTGCTTAAATTCAGAAATATTGCCTGTAATCGAAGTTATTATATTGTTTTTCGAATGAACTTTATATTCTGAATATTCTATAGGTAATCCTTTGTACATCTGTTTAAAACTGGCATGTTCCATATTTGAGTTAACAGATATTGATGTTTTTCCTTCCCTGGAAGCTGCAGCTTTAGCTAGTTTTTCTTCTGATATTTTAGGTTTCTCAATCTTTATAAATTGAATATCATTAGATAGTTTCAATGCTTTATGTATCCAGGAATCGAAATGTGCAGGTACTATTTTGCTGTCTTCAGATAATCTGATAATCCGTGGAAATGTATTTCCAGGTTTATATTCGAGATATGAAGCTTCAGCAATTTTTTCTTTTGCCTGAGCTCCTGAAAATGTAATAGTTTTGAATTTCTGTTGAGCAGTAATGCTTGCTGATAGAATTAAAGCAATCAGTGCAGTTGTTAAATAGCGGATTATTAAATATTTTTTCATAATGTTAAATTTTAATTTTTGAATAACTAAATAGATTAACTTTTTTAAATGTTTTTTTCATAACTAAAAATTTTGGTTTAAAAATGAATATGAAGTTTCTTAGTTTGAGCTATAGATTATTTTGAAAAGGCAATAATCTTTAGTGTCACATTGGAACGACAAAGTGAAAAATTCTAAAAAAGAATTATTTATTCGTATGTAAAATTGAAATTACCGTAACTATACAAACCGGAATTAGATTTGACCATTCGCCATCCTTTAACCCCTGCATCACCTGAAGGGTACGGAGGTCGCCAAATGATCAAATCATAATCA
>CAZGKN010000198.1:0-3235 GCA_964525915.1 uncultured Saprospiraceae bacterium
CCCCGACCAGCTGATTACAAATCAGCTGCTCTGGCCAACTGAGCTACACTGGCAATACTCTTACTTTAAATTTTTCCGAACTTTTCCGAAAAACGACTGCAAAGATATAACTATAAAACAGATTTGCAACATATTTTAATAAAAAAAATTTGTTTTTATTTTGACCTGCACCACTTCAATACAAAATTTTCTTTTTGAATACTAAAAAATGTTAAAGTTTTGAAATTTTACATACTATTTATATAACATTTCTTACCTTTAAGACGTATAGTAATTTATAGTGTTTACTATATTTTGTTCAACAATTATTCTTGTACTGATCCATGAAAGGGAGAGTTAAAATTATCATTGCCATATTAGCTGTTATTACAGCTCTGGTAGTAATATGCTCCCTTACTAAATCCAATTCGCAGGAAGAAGTCATCATCAAAGTGAAAGCTGAGCGTTCGGTTTAATTACTAATTATATAACAACATACATCCTTCCCAGTTCACAATAACTTCTGAAGAGTTTTTGGTGTCTTCTACCCTACCGATTATTTCTGCCGCTATATTAAACTCCTGAGCAATATCAATTATACCCTGTGCTAAAGCTTCATCCGTGTATATCTCCAATCGTGTACCCATATTAAATACCTGAAACATTTCCTGCCAACTTGTTCCAGTGGTCTTTTGAATTAAATTAAATAAAGGCGGGACAGGCAAAAGATTATCCTTCACTATCCTGACCGGTGTATCCAGATACTTTAGCACTTTACTATGCGCACCACCGGTATTGTGAATGATTCCCTGAATTTTGCCATGGTATTTTGTCAGGATTTTTTTCAGTACCGGTAAAAATGTGCGTGTTGGTGACAATGCCAGTCGTCCGATCTCGTAGTCTTTGCCCTCAATATTCACTTTATCTGTCAGCCTGTAAGGGCCGGAATACACAAACTCTTTCACAGTCTCAGGTGCAAAGGTCTCCGGTGCACTTACCCTGTATTGATCCGCTCCAAAAAGCTCATGACGGGCCATAGTCAGACCATTACTACCTATCCCACTGTTATATTCACTTTCGTAACTTGCCTGACCATAAGAAGCCAAGCCCACGATGACTTGCCCTGGCCTGATTCTATTGATTATTAATTTTTCTTTTGGCATGCGCGCAAATGCAGTAAACCCCACATCTGCAGTCCTGACTATATCGCCTACATCAGCAGTTTCTCCACCAGATAAATAGATTTTTACTCCATGCTCAGCCATACGATTCACAAAAGATTTACTCTCCTGTATGATTACTTCCAGACATTCTGCATTAATCAAATGCTTATTTCTGCCAATAGTACTATTCAGTATAATATCATCCAGGCAACCCACACAGGCCATATCATCAGTATTCATCACTATTGCATCCTGAACTATTCCTTTCCAAATGGAAGTATCTCCGGTTTCTTTATAATAGAGATAAGCCAGTGCAGTCTTAGTGCCGGCAGTATCTGCATGCATGATATTGACGAAATCTGAGTTCCCGGCAACTATATCAGGCATTATCTTACAAAAAGCCGACGGATAAAGCCCTTTATCCATCCCTTTTATTGCTTTATGTACATCTTCCTTTCCAGCTGATACGCCCCGGGCGTTATATTTACTTTGTTCTTCCATGCTATTCAAATAATTTACTACCGATTCTGACCATTGTTGATCCACACTCCAAAGCTATCATATAGTCAGATGACATTCCCATGGAACAAATATTAAACTCCGGATAGGTAAAGTATTCATTTTTCAATGTTTCAAAACTTTGACGAATTGCTGTAAAGTCCCTACTGATATGTGTTTCATCTTCAGTTAATGTCGCCATACCCATGACACCACGGATCTTTATCTGGTTATTACTCTTGAATTCGGTTTCCAACCAACAATTCAGTTCCTGCGGCTCGAAGCCAAATTTAGTTTCGTCACTGGCAACGAAAACCTGGAGTAAAATATCAATTGACTTTTCCAAAGGTTGGATTCTCTGGACAAGTTCATGATATAATCTCCCGCTGTCGATACTCTGAATCATATTGGCCAAAGGTAATACCTGCCTGACTTTATTTGTCTGCAAATGCCCAATCATGTGCCAGACAATATCATCTGGTAGTGCTTCCTTCTTCCAGTTTAGTTCCTGAACCCGGTTTTCACCAAACATTCTGTGACCGTCAGTGTAAAAAGGCAAAATCTCTTCAACTGTTCTGTTCTTTGAGACAATGACCAGATCAGCATTATAGGGCTTGAGTTCATCTTTTATTTTATAAAAAGTTTTCAAAATATATTACAATTATTTACAATGTGTTATATTTGCATTTACAAAGACTTATCAAAAAGTTAAAATTCAACAATTCGCCACTTTTTATGATTAGTCTGCGTTACAATATTATTATAATCCTCTGAATTCGTATTATGCATCGTTCTATTGGCCAAATCGAAATGGATAAACAGCAAAAGAAATTAGCGATTATTACTTATTTTCTTTTCATTGCTGTTTTATTATCACTCTTTATTATCAGTATAAACAGATCAAACATCAAATCGGTCGAAGTTCATTCGACGGCTATGGTAAAATCTTCGTAATTAGTGAAACATTCCAGTTAATTCACCTTCCACCATTTCTATAACTTTGTTTTTATCCTGTTGGTTTTCGATAAAATTAATTGTATCTGCATTGATCACCAATAATGGCCCCTCTGTATAATTATCGATCCAATCATCATACCTTTTATTAAGCTTCTTTATGTAGTCTAAGCTCATATTTCCTTCATAATCCCTGCCACGTGTCTGAATATGTGAAACCAGCGTAGGAATACCGGCTTTCAAATAAATCAACAGATCAGGCGCCTTCACCTGTGAGGACATGGTGGTAAACAGATCAAAATAATTATTGAAATCCCGTTGGCTCATCAGTCCCATCTCATGCAGATTCGGTGCGAAGATATACGCATCTTCATATATTGTCCTGTCCTGTATCACCGGTCGTTCACCATTCTGAATCTTCAGTACCTGCTGATAACGACTATTCAGAAAATAAATCTGCAGATTAAATGACCAACGATGCATATCATTATAAAAATCAGCCAGATAAGGATTCGTATCCGTATCTTCATAATGCACCTCCCAATTAAAATGCTTACCTAATAAGGTAGTCAACGAGGTCTTTCCTGCGCCAATATTGCCTGCAATTGCTATATGTCTGATATCTCTCATAAATGCTCAAC
>CAZGKN010000199.1:0-3185 GCA_964525915.1 uncultured Saprospiraceae bacterium
ACAATCCTATTTTCTCGACCATTTCATAGCCGTTCTTACGTTTATTATACAATCCGCCTGCAGCATTCAGCATGATAATTGTGAGAAAACATACGCCAGAGAATACGTGGAATCCATGAAAACCTGTGATAAAAAAGAACAAGGCTCCAAAAGCCTTTGGGCCAAATGATTCCTGTGCGATCTGACCTTTCAGATCACCTTCTGTAATCCTGAATTTTCTTTTGTGCCATTCACCATCATGCTTATGAATCAAGTATGTATGGCCAGCTGTGAATGCATCAATAGTACCATCTTCTTTTTTTGCATCAGTGCCATCGTCATTCAGATAAACTCCATCATATACATGCGTACCAAAAGGATCTGTTGTTAAGCTCATATGCTCATTCTTGATCAGATTAGTCCATTCCCAGGCCTGGCAACTTAAAAAACTAAGCCCACCAACAATAGTTAAAATCATCCACTTAACTACACCTCTCCTATTCTCCTTATGGCCTTCCTGTACAGCACGCACCATAGTAACTGAAGATAAGATCAATACAAATGTCATGATCGTTACAAATATCAAAGGCTTATGCTCCAAACCAAATGGCGCAGTAGAGAATACGACATCAGGTAATGGCCAGGTCGGTACACTAAAGCGTAATGCACCATAGGCTATCAGGAATCCGGCAAACGTAAATGCATCTGATAGTAAAAAATACCACATCATTAACTTACCATAGCTGGTACCAAAAGGAGATTTTCCACCCTCCCAGAGTTGTTTACCTGTCTCTTCGGCTGTATGTGAATCTTGTGTATAAGTGTCAGTACCCATTATTAATTACTATAAATTTTATCAAATAAATTATCGCTGTATCATAAAAAATATCAACAAGTAAACCCACAATACATCCACAAAATGCCAGTATTGTGCCGTTAGATTAAGTCTCAGAATTCTTTTTTCTGTAGGCTGAAATGGAAGAGAAAATGCATGATATACAGCAGTACAGAGGATAGCAATACCACCGAGCACATGTGCAGCATGAAGCCCGCTTAAGACATATACAAACGAGCCTGAAGGATTACCATCCATTAATATACCGGATGCTTCCATATCCATCCAACCTTTATATTGAAAAAGTATAAATAAGATACCTAATGCCAAAGTTGACAAAAGCATTAATTTATAACTTTTCTCTTGTCCTTTCTTAAAAGCAGCCTTACTCATTTGCAAAGTAACACTGGAAAGTAAAATTGCAAAAGTACTGAGCAAAAAGATAGAAGGCAGCTTGAATTCCAGCCAATTACCTGCAGCTTGCCTGACAATATAAGCACTGGTGAGTGCCATAAACATCATTACTATGCTACCTATTCCTATCCATAATGCAAATTGCAGTGGATGAATCATTGTTCTGGATGCACTAATTTTATTCATTATCCTATCCAATTAAATATATAAACAGAACCTAAACAAATAAATAAATGAACTAATGAGGCATATAGTAACTCCTTGGCAGCACTTTTCGTACCCACACTATATAGCCGATAGCCGTAAAATGCAAATACGATGGATGCAATGATTAATATTGCCATTACTGGTACATTTACTATACCACTCATGAAGCCATAAACTGTAATCGGAATAGTAAGTAATGCATAAACAGCAGAATAGATACCCGTCATAGGATCAATTTCCCCATCTCTGGTTGCTACCAATTTATAGCCTGCCCGCTGGTAATCATCAAAACTCATCCATCCAATTGCCCAAAAGTGAGGGAACTGCCATACAAACTGAATTGAAAATAAGAAAATTCCCATACTATTTATCTCTCCTGCCGCAGCAACATTACCGACTAAAAGTGGAAGTGCGCCTGGAATAGCGCCAATAAAAACTGCAATTGTAGAAAAGCGCTTCAATGGCGTATAGAGAAAGGCATACAATACGACAGCAATACAGCCGATTACCATTGCTTCAATATTAATTGCACCTAACATTAATATTCCAGCAAGCCATAAAATACCTGCTAGAAGAATAGCATATCCTACCGGGATCCTGTTTGCCGCTAAGGGTCTGTTAGCGGTTCTCTTCATCAATTTATCATAATCCTTCTCGAGAATTTGATTAATTGTATTGGATGCACCTGAAATACAATATCCACCAAAAAATAATAATAAACAGTGCAGGACATTAACCGGACCTTGTAAAGATGCCAAATAGGCCATCACAGAAGAAAACACGACGAACAAAGTCAACCGATGCTTAGTCAGCATCAGAAACTCTGACCACAGACTCTCTCTTACTGTGCTTATTTCGCTCTTTGCTATATTACTCACCTATCTAAAACTGTTATTATATTTAAAACATTAATGTGCTTCCTCACCTTCCCTTAGTGGAACTACCTGAGGTATAAATTCTTCACCATCTTTACCATAGTCATACGGCCATCTTTCGACTACAGGTAGATTGCCTTCCCAATTACCATGACATGGTTTAATCTCAGTTGTCCACTCCAGAGTATTTGAATGATATGGATTTTTTTCTGTTACTTCCCTGCCCTTCCATATACAATAGAAGAAATTAACTACCCACATAACCTGAAGGAAAAATGCCAATATTGCAAATATTGTGATAAATTCATTGGTCGTTGCCCAACCAGAGAAAGCATCAAAAGTATCAAAACGATAATATCTCCTGGGTACTCCGCCTACGCCCATATAGTGCATTGGCCAAAAGATTGCATACGCACAAATTAATGTGCCCCAAAAATGTATTCTTAATATAGTCTCATTCAGATATCGACCATACATTTTAGGAAACCAATGAGCTATACCGGCAAACATACCAAAGAATGCAGCTACACCCATCACCAGGTGAAAGTGTGCTACTACAAAGTAAGTATCTGTTAACTGTATATCGACTACATTACTTCCTAAAGTAATACCAGTCAGACCTCCACTAATAAACAAACTTATAAAACCAATACAATACAACATTGCCGGTCGGAACTTTATATTCCCTCCATACAATGTGGACAGCCAGTTGAATGTCTTAATTGCCGAGGGAACAGCTATCAAAAGCGTGAAAACGCCAAAGAAATTAGATATGAACGGATTCATTCCAGACACAAACATGTGGTGCGCCCAAACCAGAAAGGATAAAAACGCAATAGCCATCAATGAAAATGCCATCGCTTTATAACCAAAAA
>CAZGKN010000200.1:0-3182 GCA_964525915.1 uncultured Saprospiraceae bacterium
TTTTGACCTTATTTTCTTTAACCTCGAGCCGGTTAGGCTTTTACTTTTTTTCTTCAGTAAACCTATAAGGAATGCGCTAATGTTTCAAAAATCCATGGTGTATGCCGCTGTAATAGCTGTTAAGACTATAAAATAGTCTGTTACAGCAATACAGACGGTACAAAAAAAGTAAACAAAAAAGACCGCCGGCTAAATAACGCTCTAATCGCCTAAGTTGCGAAAAAGAATTATACCGATTTGATTTTCAATATAGTACAATCATCGCACACTCGATTGTACTATTTTCAAATAGCATCGGTATTACCATTCTATATTTCATAATCATTTTGAAATAGAATTGGTATAACCTCCTGAAGCAAGACGTACAAAACTCGAAATAGCAAATCGCATCAACACAGTTTAGTGAATCATTTCCCCATTTTTGCTATTTCTCGAACAACTTGCCGCCTTGCAGGAGGTGCCAATTCTTTTTCACACCTTATTCGGAGCGTTATAATGCCGGACACGTTTCAGGACTTTTTTGAAAATGACAGTTTAATCTCCTCCCGTTTCATACGAATGCTCTCATTCAAAAAGAGTGTTATTTTTTTCAATGTCAGGGCATTAGACTGAGGTGTATAAAAATCGACTTATACCATAAGAAGCCTGCCATCCCTATATTTGGACTAATAATTATTTTCCGAAGTAGTTATACACACGAAAAATACCGCTGAAACTGTAATTTATATAGATTAGTTATCTTGCAGTTTCTAATGAAAAGAACATGAAGCCATATATCGGAGGAATACAGCAGATAGGGATCGGTGTAGAAGATGTACATGAAGCGTATGCGCATTATTCAAACCTTTTTGGCGCTGATGTGCCCATTTTTGAAGAAGCAGCGACTGCTAAATTGATGTTGCCTTATACGGGAGGTAAGCCACAGGACAGGCATGCGATACTTGCACTCAACCTAAGAGGTGGTGGAGGATTTGAGATCTGGCAATATACCAGCAGAAAGCCACAGGCGCCGAAAAACAAGCTTCGCATCGGTGACCTGGGGCTGTATATGGTAAAAATAAAAACCTCGAGTATCAAACAGGCTTTCACGCATGTCATCAACAATCAGGGCAAGATTTTGTCAGAGATCAGTAAGTCTATCTCCGGCAAACCACATTTTTACATGGAGGATAAATATGGTAATCTCTTCGAGATCATCGAAGTGAATGACTGGTTTAGCTCCGGCCCGGGATTCATGGGAGGCGTGTATGGAGTAGTGATCGGTGTATCGGATATGATGCGGTCTAAGTTGTTTTACAAGACCATCCTGGGTTATGATCAGGAAATAGCAGATAAACATCTGTCGGATCCTGATCTGAAGACGATTCCGGGTGGGGATGAGTCACTGGAACGACTGATAGTAACACACAGTGCACCCAGACAAGGTCCGTTTTCGGGATTACTGGGTTCGTCGGAGATAGAATTGGTCAAGGCATCCGGCGAAAAGAGAGAAAAAATATTTGCCGACCGGTATTGGGGCGATCTGGGCTATATCCATCTGTGTTTTGACATCCAGGGTATGGAAGAAATGAGAGCCATCTCGACACAATACGGACATCCCTTCACTGTGGATAGCGCCAACTCCTTTGATATGGGCGAAGCTGCAGGTCATTTTAGTTATATCGAGGATCCGGATGGTGCACTGATTGAATTTGTGGAGACGCATAAGATTCCAATAATTAAGAAACTGGGCTGGTACCTGAACCTCCAAAAACGGGATCCACAGAAAAGACTACCCCGCTGGATGTTAAAAGCACTCCGATTTTCCAGAAGGAAGGTAGAACAGCAGTAAAATAATTTTATCTTTGGCGGCAGGTTTATTCTATTAACACAGCTCAATGCACAAGATTGGACTCTCATTTTTAAACGTATTTTTATAAAAATTAAAATTCAATGAAATTATTTTTTACCAACATCTTTCTATTATTCCTGACTTCACTGATGGCCAGACCCTACAATGGTGAGGTCGTACCATTCACACAGCCCGACGGAATGCAGGTCGAAGTCAAGCTCTTCGGCACAGAATTTTATATGCGTGGTGAGAGCCTCGATGGATATACACTCATGAGAGCACAGGATGGCTGGATTTATTATGCCGATGTAAATAAAGATAAATCACAATTGATTCCTACGACAATTGTTTATACCGGACATAGCTCCCGTCCGAATTCATTAAAAAAGATAAGCGACCTGCCTAAGCACCTGGATATCAGCACTACTGCCCGGGAGCAAGTCATCGCCCGCAATACCAAAGCCACCGGTTATGATAAACTGATGGAAAATGTAGCGGTTTCGTTGCGTAGCCCACAGGATATAGATACACTGCAGGGACATGTGAAAGCTATTACTATTCTGATAGATTTCCCTGACTTTCCGGCAACCGTGCCACTGGCAGATATTGACTCTATGATGAATGGTGCCAACTTTACAAAAGACAACAACAATGGTTCTATCCGTAAATTTTACAGCGATATCTCCGGTGGATTATTGGATTATACTAATGTAGTTTTTGGCTATTATCATGCGAAAAAATCTTTTTTTCATTATGACGACTCGTTGGACTATGCAGTAGGTGCTCAACAATTATTGGGTGAAGCACTGAGATGGATTGATTCAATTGGTTTTGATTTTTCTACCCTAACCACAGAAGGTAAGGGAAATAATAAAACGATAAAAGCTATCAATGTCATGTACACAGGCAATCCTGACCAATGGGCTAAAGGTCTGTGGTTTCATGCCGGTTACTATGGTAACTTTACAGCAGATGGAGTAAGCTCCGGCCCTTATAATACCTCACCGGCTAATGGACCACTGACTATCGGAACAGTCTGTCATGAGAATGGCCACATGATAGGGAGATGGCCGGATACCTATAAATATGACAGCGAGCACGGACCTGATGGTATCGGCAATTTTGATCTCATGTGTTCAGGTGGACCCGCCAATAATCCTGTACCACCGAATCCGTATTTCACTGCCAGAGTGGGTTGGGGAAAATTAATTGACATGACTGACTACAAAGGTCTGGTGCATGATACAGCCGGTTCAAACACGGTCTATATGTACAGAAATAAGAATGCGCCAACGGAATATTATGTTTTCCAGTCAAATCAAAAATTGGGCAGGAAAAAATCACTGCCTGA
>CAZGKN010000201.1:0-3150 GCA_964525915.1 uncultured Saprospiraceae bacterium
GAGCAGATCTTCGGCTTCTGCCTTCTCAACGATTGGTCCGCGCGCGATATCCAGCGCTGGGAGATGGCGCCGCTCGGGCCGTTCAATGGCAAGAATTTCAGTACGACGATCTCGCCCTGGATTGTGACGATTGAAGCGCTGGAGCCATTCCGCAAGGCTTCACCGATGCAAGACCCTGAAGTATTGGATTATCTTAAGATTGATGGAAATCATTCGTATGATATAGCCCTTAGTGTAGCCATCCAAACTGAAAATGGTAAAGAAACACAAATTGCAACTTCCAATTATAAGTATCTGTACTGGAATCCTTGCCAGCAATTAGCTCATCATACCGTCAATGGTTGTAATGTCAGGGTAGGGGATATCCTGGCTTCGGGCACCATTTCCGGTCCTACCCATGCAGAAGTCGGATCACTCTTAGAAATGACTTACAATGGTAAAGAGTCGATAACACTGGCGGATGGTGAGGCTCGCACATTCCTCGAGTCAGGGGATACTGTGGTCCTGCGGGGTCGCTGTGCCGACGGACATCAATCGCTCGGCTTCGGTGAAGCTACAGGGCGGGTGCTGAAAGAGTGATATGTGGCTTTAAGCTGATTCGTTGATTCGCTGATTTTTAGATTCGCATATTTGCTGATTTGCTGATTCGCCCATTTACAACTTTGTAAAGTTATAGTATTAATATTACAGCTATTTTAAGTTTAGGTTTTCCGACAAGTGGAATCAAACTTGAGGAGTGACGTGGTTTTTCAGCGATAGTCTGCGTTACTTTCCTCCCGCTGACCTCGCTGACTACCTTGATTTCAACATTAGTGTGCAATGAGGTGTCCCTTTCAGCGGTAATCTGCGGGGTTTTTTCTCACTGATCTCGCAGAAACAAAACAGAATTCCTGTATCGTTTTACAACACTAACTAGTGCTTCTATGAAGATCCATGCCTGACAATATATTTTGTGGATTTGCAGACTGTAAATTCGCACATTTGCAGGTTTGCGAATTTGCCTTTCTACTGTCCTGGCCTTGCAATCTCTGATTGCAAGAAAAAATGCAGTAATTTTAAAAATAAAATCGGTTTTTGGAACTGATTATGGTCCACTTCCTGCTACGGACTGCTATTTCCGGTCGGTAGCTAAGACCATTTTGATTTTATTTTTCGCACCTATGCTCATCACATCGATCAGATCCTGGATCAGGAGTGACTTGTCTAGTCTGAGCACAATGGTCGGCTCTACTACATTTTTTGTTTCCTCAATGATAGCCGGTTCTAGTTGGTCAAACGGATATTCCCGCTTATCTATATAATATCGTTTATCAGCGGTGACGGTAAGCGAGATCTGCTTCTTACTCAGTACATCTGTAGCAGAGGCTTTCGGCAGAAATATTTTAACCACGTTGGGATTAGCTACTGTCGATACAATAAGGAAGAACAACAGTAGAAAGAACATGATATCATTGAGCGAGTCGGTATAGACGTGCGCCTTGCCCCGGTTATTTCTTCTCAAATTCATACCTTATACTTTTTGAAGTAAGACAGAGCGGAATGACTTCACCATTTCTTGCATACGTAAAGCGAATTTATCGATCTTCGACTGGAGTAACTGATATCCGGTAAATGCTACGATACCGACGATCAAACCAGAACCCGAAGTAATCATTTTCTCATAAAGACCACCGGAGATGACACCTATACTGATATTGTCAGTCACACTGATCTGGTAGAATATCTTTATAATTCCGGAGATCGTACCCACGAATCCCAACATCGGTGCAATACCTGCGATGATGCTCAGGATATTCAGCCGCTTTTCCATCTTACTAAGCTCAATATTGGCTGTATCGCTCATGTAGGCTTCTATCTCAGAATAAGGATAACCAATGTAGCCAAGACCTTCGGCGATTACCTTGCCTATAGCTGTATTGTTTGACTGAGCGAAATCCTGTGCCCCCCGTACATTATTGTTGGACAACATTGATTTGATGTTGTTGAAAAAATTGGCTTCGATCTTAGCAGCGGCATTGATGGCCAGCCATCGTTCCAGCATAATTGCAATGGCTATGATGGATAAGATGATGAGTGGTATCATGATCCATCCACCTTTCAGTAACATTTCAAAAAAAGTTATCTTTTGGCTGGGAAGTGATACAGCGGCTGTAGTAGTAGTATCTACGATTTGTAAAAAGAACAAGAGAAATGGAGACATAAACGATTTTTTTGTAATGTTTTAACCTTTCAAAGTACAAATGTAATATATTTTAAAAATATTATATATGTTATCGGGCTAAATCTTTATTCTAAATAAACTTTGTTGAGATTGGATTTTAAGAAAAACGATGATAAATGCAGTTTATTGTAATGTGTAAACTATCACTTTCGGACATCGATTAAGCAAACTGACAATATTTATGCTATTATTATTTGATATTCAATACGATAAGATAATAGGCTAATACTTCGAGCCAGACATAAGACTCTGTATCTAAGGGGCCATATACTGAGATCATTCGTTGAGGGAGTTCAGTAAATCGGATATTCTTATCGATTTCAGCTGCCGGTTTATTCTTTAGATAGACTAAATATTTTGAGGGTTCATTGGTGTAGCGTGCTACTGTATTTTTATTCATGATGATGGTAAGTCCACCGTTTTGGATTGTCCCCAGAGGCTTTTCTCCGATGAAAACATCCGTATGGTCTTTTTTCAGAAAATACATGTATTTATGCTGGCTGGTAGCAATACCAATCACACCGAGCTGGTGATTTGGTGAATAAAATTCCCGTTTGAAAGCCAGGAAAGGTTCATGATAAATGGAGATTATAATTCCCTCTTCAGGTGTGGAAATGAAGAAAAGATTCTTTTTTTGTTTACCGACATTTGCAGATAGTAGTTCAATTTCATCGGGTTCAAATCGTACGAGTTCCTTTTGTTTTTCTTTTAAAAACAAGTTGATTTTATCATTGCTCGTGCTGTATCTCTTTCCCTGTGGTTGGAAATTGAAATAGTTTTTCGAATACAAATTGAATCCGATATACAACAAAAATGCAAGGACGAGAATAGACATTATGAATTACAATTTCAATAGAATGTGTAAGATAACAAAGATGAAAAAATGTTGTGATTTCAGCGAATCTTTTGTGCGAATAAGGCTTGAATCC
>CAZGKN010000202.1:0-3102 GCA_964525915.1 uncultured Saprospiraceae bacterium
ATAGGCTATGCTGCAAGTGAATATCAGCAGGTATCTTATGACTTTCATCATTGTAAGTATTTTAAGGATGCCTCCGGCAGCTACTTTCCTGTCCGGAGGCATACCGTGTGAGTTAATTATTTTATCTTGATCCAGCGTTTAGTCTGTACCTGGCCTCTTTCTGAATATACCGATATATTAAAAATGCCCGCTGGCACACCTGATACATCTAAGCTAATCTTAGGTGCAGATGTGCGTTGTAGCATGATTAGCTCTCCGACAGAATTTCGCAACTCAACTGTATTTTCCATATCTGTCTCATTTTGCAGCGTAATGCTTACCGATGCAATACCAGGGTTTGGATAGATCGTAAACCCGCTACTGCTCGATGCTTGCTGATTAGACCTACGTTCACGCGGTTCTATTGGTGTATAGCAGTTTGTACTATCCTGCATTACCCCTTCTATGCCAAACACTGTCAACAGGTTCCTTGCTTCAAGTACCCCCGGTCCTTCCATACGGTGACACAGCGAGGCAAGATATACCAGCATATTCCGCTCGGTGGTGTCCGGCCTGTATTCTGCATTTATATATCGTTTCAGCTCTATACCCATGGTATATTTCTGATTAACATCCATGATATCAATAACAGACAGGGCATTAAGCAGATTAGCAATCTGGCTGTATGAATTTTGTTGTACTGAATCGATCTGTTCAGATATAACATTTCCGGCGCTTATAACCATTTCATACTGATCTATCAAAATCTCCAAACTATCTAAAAAGTCCTGCGTTAAACTTAAAGTATCCCGCGATTCAAGCAGGTTTATAATTTGTTCAGCCTTCCCGACCTTCTCATTATCTAATGAATCTATTACATTCTGTGTCGATTCAGGGATAAAAGATGCCTGGGCCATCATTTTTCTAATATTCCACAGTTTTCGAGTAGCCGTCAGGGCTTCATCTGCCAAAAAGTCCTGTGCTGTCGTATTGGCAATCAACAAGCCCGGATGTCCCTCAAGATAGTTATACGTATGCCATCGCATATTCCGCCTGAAATAAGCATCGTTCGGCCATTGTGATGTATTATCGGTAATCAGGTCATTGATTAACTCCGGAAGTGGACCATCACCAGGTGGAACCAGTCCGGTCATACATCCACCTGGAGGGGCCGGCAAGGATGTTTTTTCACTAAACCATTCATTTGGTGGAGGTAAATTCGGCTCAATGCTGTTCGGCCAGTATTCTATATCTACAGGAAAGTCGTTGCTATGCACAATGTAGTTTGATTGACCAAACCATAGTCCACTCGCATAATTATAATAAATGGCCTGTTCTTTGGAAAAAGCATTCTTCCAGCGGTTCCCCATATTTTCCTGTTCACCGGTGACTGCTTCTACAAATCCATCCCCATACACCAAGCCCTGCACTCCTGATACAAAAATATTCGACTTGACCTTTGTCTCGTAGCACTCCCACAGAAAATTCAGACAACGCCCCAGCTTTGTAAACCTGTTGCAGATTATCTCATTTTGCTCCGACTCATCTGCTAATATACCCACTCGCTGGGCTACATATATATTCGGCAGAGATTGGTCATTCGCTTCTATCCAGTTATTCTCTATGATACAGTTGTCAGAGCGCCGATGTAGATAGATACCAATATAATTAAAATTAATGTGGTCCATCTTAATATTGTTTTGCTCCACAATGGTGCCTGCTACACCAGAAATATCTATACCATAAACAGGTATGGTGTATATATTGGTATTGCCGGTACCGATGGTTATTGTATTATACTGTATCTTCACAGGTTGTGCAGGCACAGGCCCCACTCCCAAATGCCTGATACCGATACGCGTATAGCCACTTGGCCAAAACAATATCTTGTTTGATTGAACATTAGATGCGAATCCACTTTTATTGCCTATAAAGTCAATACCAACATATTTGACGTCCTGTATCTTGTTATTCTTTATTTCCGATTGCTTGCCGCTTCCTGTCAATGTTATGACTACTCCGTAATTACAAGATATCATATCGTTGTTCTGTATATCACCTTTCGCATCCTGAATTCTGATAGCACGATGGCAGTTTATAAAATTCTGGTTAAAAGTAAGTGGGATGGTATTCGGTGTAAAGGGTGTATTCACCGGACCAACCGAGTAGCTGCCGGACTGGCCATTGGATGCATTATACTTCCCATACATCTTTAATAATACATTCTTGGTACTTCCAATATGACTTATTGCATTTCCCAAATAAGCATAGTCGAACGGATAATCAACTGGTTGAATATCTTTGAACACATTATTCGGGGATATACCTCCAAGCATATTCGCATTGTTGAGCAGAATGCCATTCTGCAAATCATGAAAATAACTATTGTTGACAAAAAATCCCGGCACGTCATATCTGATATAAATAGCACGGTGAGGCCGAGTACTCGTACTCTGCACTCCCGGAAGCAGATTAGCACCGGATGACCTGAACTCGGATGTGTAAATCGCAACAGTAGATTTGCTCACACCTGTGTTCTGATCAATCGTAAACGAGCAATAATTGTCTTCAAAAATATTATTACGGCCTAAATAGTTGCCTCCGTTAATTAATTTGATACCTTCATAAGAACCAGACATCTTGGAACTACTGAATATCATGTTCCAACTAGCTTTTATCAATACATTCCGCCAAAGCTTTGTACAGGCTTTAATTTGACATACATCAAACAAAATATACCCCACTGATTGGATATTTTGTGCTGGACCAATAATTAGCTGTGCGTCATCATCGAGTACAAAGGTGCAGGCTGTAAAACTTACACTCTTGTTTAAAGCAAAACTTCCCGTAACAAAATAGACTTGATTACTGGTTGAAGGGTTTATTAAATCTGAAAACTCGTCAATACCTACGGTTGTACCAACACACAAAGCATTGGGATATTCAATGGAGCATTCAACAGACAGCGTACCACATTGTGAGTAAACAAAAGGAGTTTTGGCAAAATTAAACAAAAATAACATTAACAGTATTTTTCCATGCCATTTGAAAAAATCATACTGTCGAGGTGTCGAGGTGTCGAGGTGTCGAGGTGTCGAGGTGTCGAGGTGTCGAGGTGTCGAG
>CAZGKN010000203.1:0-3092 GCA_964525915.1 uncultured Saprospiraceae bacterium
TACACTTGTAAGGGACATCAGGACAAATGAAAATACCAACATTCGTACAGCGACTATATCCATATTTACAGTGATACTACTCAGCCCGTGTTGGATCAATGAAACGGTATTCATTTTTGACTGCCCTTTGTATCTGGATCCCCTGTCAATTGGCACAGAATCATAAGGCAACTTAGAACGGATTATGCCACCAGGAAAATGATTCCATATCTCCGTTACATAGACTAAACGCTTTAGTTTATCCATCGGGATTAATACAAAGTTACCAAATGTAATGAGGTATCCGGTTAATGTTTTGAAAGCCAACTTATAGAAGAAATACAAAAACTTAAAAGCGTTGCTCTCCTGTCTTTTTCGCCGCTGCGCAAACCAGATTTTATCAGGGTCTGATACAGCTTTACTTAATAAACTGGGTATATCTGACGGACGATCTTCCCCATCAGAATCCATCACCACTACTCGATTAGAGTCAAAATGCATTGCCACATAAGCCAGTCCGATTGCAATTGCCTTTTGGTGACCCATGTTTCGCACTAATTGTATAATTATTGATCTATCTAAAACGAACTGCGGAATAGCCATTTGACTACCATCATCGACTAATACTAAATGATACCTAATACCCTGAGCAATTAAGCTTTTATCTAACTCACCGATGAGCTCTTCAGCACAATCCCAGTCATTATATACAGGCGAAACTATGATTAAATCCGTCAATGACAATTATTTACTATTGTCACAAAAATAAACTTATTCGATATTACTTTGCCAGACTAGACGGATTTAATTCAATTTATACTAAACGTAATTGAATTTGACCATATGATATCCTTGTTTGACCCCTTCACCCCAGGTCCATGGATATCAAATGGTCATTTCTTAGTCCAGGTAGTATATACGGACAAAGTTATGCTCCTAATACATTGATACCAGATTAATTCGATTGTGTTTTGATACACTGAAAAACCGAAGATTAAAATTTTGCATTGGTATTGAAAATGAAATCCTTCCTAAAAATTTGCCGGATCTGGTTTGAGAGTACAGATACTTCAACTCCTCGTGATACACAATCGGTATATATATCTCCAGGACATTTTTGAAATTAATCATGGTACCGAATTCCCATAAGAAACGGGTAGATTTAGGGCCGGCTATAGCAATATCACCATATCCCAAATCAAGGTAAGCCAATATAGGAAACTGTACAGGCAGATCTACCTTAATATTTGCTGAAGCAATATAGTGATTCGAAATTCCTGAAGTTAATGAAGAAGAGAAAGCCCCTTTGAACCCCCCATTGGTCTCATCATTGATAATCTGCGCTGAGCTTAAACCACTTTGCTCACTACGTCCGAAAAAATTTCCATCAAAAGTTGTCATGTTATCAATGACTCCATTGTTAAACAGCGACAATACGCCCGGTTGGTAATTGGTAAATGCCGCATCATCATCAGTAGCATGACTGTTGTACAACATAGTCCCGGCAAATAAGCGCAGTGATATTGAATGTTGGCAGTCATATTTTGCTTCATACAATAATTCATTCAACCATCTTATTCTGTCCCGTTTTTGATTATTGAAATAAGTAAAATTAAAATGTTGAATGCGGCTTTTCACTTTAAAATAAGACAATGCAGTTCTTTTTTCATGTTCAAAACCTATTTCACTTACAATCCGATTATTCGTTTCATTATTCAGCCCCAGAATAACAAGGCCGGATGTATCAAAAGTCAGTGAATGATCAAAAAAGCGAATAAAATTACTTGAAAGCGAAAAAGTATTGGTGATTTGTCTGGTATCCGATTGCGGTAAGACAAAATCGACATAAGGATTTATTTTCATATACCGGTTAGTATAATTATACTTTTCACTACTGTAATAATCATACGATTTAGCGTGTATCCCCATCACCAGGTGTGTGTCCAGTGAGTCAGCTATCGGCAGGAAATATTGTATAGTTCCGTTTCCGATAAGTCGCCCACTTTTAAAACCAATAGCGGGAGCCAGAATATATGAAAATCGACCGGTATATTTATCGAGATTATGGAAAGCTATCCCAACCTGAAACTTATTATAAATATTATAACCAATATAGGGCAAAAAATACAATGCCCGATCTCTTTGCAGGTTATAACTGGAAAATATCTTACTTTTTATTGGATTATATTTCCGCCCATTAATAAGCCGTTTATTATTGCGATAATTCATATCCAATGAACCGATGTAAGAATTAATGAACACTTTATCACTCTGAAGATTGGGTATCGAAATCTCCTTCTTTCCTATAAATCCATCAATCCACTGTTTCGCAAAGACACTGTCTTTTCGAATTTGTTCTATTAATACCGGAGAAGAAACATTACTACGGTTACTAATACAAAGTTTCAATGAATCACCCCGAACTGAGACCTGATCTAATGCATAGTCTATTGTATGTTTTGTATATAACTGATCCTTAAACAGCCAATCCATTTTATGCCTTACATTAAACTCTGTTTCAAAATCCTGTGGTTTCAAATGCTGGTACTTTCTTTTGCCCAGAAACCGGTACATCTTTGTCAGAAAAGTATCCGTACCCATCTGACCTTCTAACATCGCCAGTTCTGCGGCAAAATGCTCACCCGGGCTATAACGCTGAAAGGGATTATTCACTGCAGGCAACGCAATTGGTTGTTGGTAATTATGAACCAGATCATAGAAAAGATCTGCGGACAGTGGTGGCACATAATCTGTCTTACTTTTCCGGTTTTTATTATCTTTAATCGTATAAAATCGATTCAAATAGTAAGCACTTAAACCTTCTGCAAACCATGGAAATTGCTTGTGATTGATACCTAATATGCTATTAAAATAATTATCACAAATTCCTTTTACAATGGATCGTCGCCAGTCATCCAGCGTACCTGATTCACTGATGAGAGATACCATCGGGAAACCTCTTGAATCAAGTGATATTTCCGTATCAGAAATCAATGTAAATTGCGGATAAGGATATTTGTACAGAAATTGGCCAATCTGGTCAAATGATTCTTCAATAAACGCCACTACCTCATCGCCCTGCAGACGGACTCCCGGCAACAGATAAATAAATA
>CAZGKN010000204.1:0-3048 GCA_964525915.1 uncultured Saprospiraceae bacterium
GTCCTTTCTCCTGGTATGTGGAAGGCGCATATAAGACACCGGACGTCATGTACTCTCCGATCCTAAGTACTGACAATACACCACGTGAGAATCCATATATCAAGGCATCAGGTACTGTCCTATATACCAGTCTAAGCTATGCCAAACACGGACTGGGCATAACCCTGGATGCTAAACGTACTAAAAATTTCTCTTACAAGACTGACCCCACATTGTTGCTAAACCGTGGTTTTATCAATTATATTCCGGCGATGTCCCGTGTCAATGCCTACAGGTTGACTGCCCGATACAACCCCGCCACTCAGTTTATCGGAGAGATGGCTGCTCAAATTGATGTACGCTATCGATTCAATGACAAAGCGAGTTTACTGGTCAACTATTCACACATAAATGACCTGAATACTAATCCACTCTACCGGGAACTATTCATTCAGGCGAACATTGACCCCAATAAGAAAAATGAAATTATCGTCGGCGTACAGCATCAGGTTTATAATCAAAAAATCTATGAGGGAAAAGTTGATGTTCCGGATGTAAAAACGATTACACCTTTTGTTGATTGGTTGCATAAATTCAGTCGCAAACAAGCATTGCGTATAGAAGCTTCGATGATGATCACTAAGCAGGATTATGGCAGTTGGGCTTATCTTCTGGCCGAATATTCAATAGCGCCACACTGGACATTTACAGTATCTGATATGTATAATTATGATTTCAATCCGGATAAGACAGCTAAAGCAAATAACTTCCCTTCAGTAATCATCTTCTACAATCAAGGGCCCAATCGCTTTTCACTGGGATATGTAAAACAGGTGGAAGGTATCGTCTGTACCGGTGGAATCTGCAGGTATGAACCCGCATTCAGTGGCATCAAAGCCACCATTAACACAACATTTTAAATAAACGATTGATGAGAAAATATATATTCTATTCATTTATTATCTCACTTGGATTCCTGGCCTGGAGTTGTAATGAGCAGGAGGTCATTGTTCCCAAAGTGACAGCGATTAAGTCTGATCGTGTAGTACTGATCGAGGATTTCACAGGTGTGAAATGTCCCAATTGTCCCAGTGCATCCAGGAAAATAGAACAATTGTCTGAATTATATCCCGGCAAAGTGGTTTCGATTGCATACCATACTGATTTTCTGGGTGATCCGATTACACACCCTGAGGAATATAAGAGTAAGTATGATTTCCGTACAGCCACAGGCAATAAATTAGAAGAAATCATGGGCTATTATCTCGGTAAGCCTGCAGTTACGCTTGACAGACAGAAACATAGTCCGGAAGCCGAGTTCCTGCTTGATCAGGTAGAAGCCCTGGGCAATATCGAAACAGAGCTCAATAGCGCACCGAAAGTAGATATTACCATTAATAATCAATTTAATGATGCCACTCGGGTTTTAAATTGTGAGATTAAAATAAAGGCCTTGGAAGAGATTAGTGGTGCATTCCATCTACATGCGGTCATCTCAGAAGATCATATCCTGGATAGCCAACTGGATAATGACAAATATGTAAACAACTATGAGCATAATCATGTATTCCGGGCCTTACTTTCAGATATAAATGGAGACCTGCTCGGGGATAAAATCACGAAAGATCAGGTAATCACGAAGAACTATTCATTCACCTTACCCGCTGAAGCCGGATGGTGGAATGCCGCAAATTGTCATGTAGTTGCATTCTTATCTGACTATACGAAGAAACCCAGCATAGGTGGTACTGAACTAAATGTGGGCTATGTATTGCAGGCAGGAACGAAAGGTTTAAAATAGAATTATTAGCGCATCTTTGGTCGTCGGCGCTTACCTCCACCATGCATTGATGCACTTACTCTTTGATTCATACTATAACCAGAACGCTGCTTCAAGGCCTGTTCAAACTGTTTCATCTGATCTTTGATGACCTGCTCTGTTACTTTCAGGCCTTCAGTCTTCTTAAAGATTAATTGAGCTTCTTTTAAATTATTCTTAAGTGCAGCGACATTAGCCTGCTGGATATAGATCATCGCGCGTTCATTGTCTGATGTATATTTGGTATTCTCACTGTTCTTAAAATAACTGTTAGCTTCGTCATAATCCTTACTCTGCATAGCAATCGTACCTTTTATCATGTAGAAAGCCGATTTTGCCGGGCCAAATAATAACTTCGGAAATAAAGTCATCCCCAATCTCTTCTTCGCCGCTGCAAAATCCTGTGTTTGTAATAGCATAGTAGCAGACTGTACCGTACCGGTCATTATATAGCCGATCAACAAAACTAATGCTGCGAGATAGAATACAAATGCATACCAGAAGCCATACATACTATTCAAGACCAGGCCAACTATCGTCAGACCGGCAATCAGTGCAATTCGCAGATATATATTTATTGAAAACATCCGTTATTTTTTTTGCAAAAATAGTTAAAATAGGCAGATGCCATAACTTACCCGGTGACGCTAAACAAAAATATTTTTTCACAAAACCACCTAATGTACTTTGTAATATGAACGATACAATTATCTTTGCATCGCTTTTCGAAAATATTTTCTGAGATGTCAGAGAATCAATACGCAGAAATATTGAGAGCATAGCTCATGCCGACTAAAATCGGCACAAGGCTGGTTCAGAGCATCCCGACCAAAGCGTCGGAGGGTCATTGAATCAAAAAAAATTGAAATATTGGGAGCATAGCTCATACCGATTAATATCGGTACAAAGCTGGTTCAGAGCATCCCGACCAAAGCGTCGGGAGGGTCATAGAACCAAAAAAATTGAAATATTGGGAGCATAGCTCAGCTGGTTCAGAGCACCTGCCTTACAAGCAGGGGGTCATAGGTTCGAATCCTATTGTTCCCACTCAATACAGATATGGGTTTCAAGCAATTGAAGCCCTTTTTTTATTTGGTAATGGTCATTCTTGGATACACTTTTTGGTGTTCATTTATTCCCCGATATTCTTTGTTGCTCAGAGCATCCCGACCGAAGCGTCGGGAGGATCATAGACTCGAATCCTATTGTTCCCACTCAATACAGATATGGGTTTCAAGCAATTGAAGCCC
>CAZGKN010000205.1:0-3045 GCA_964525915.1 uncultured Saprospiraceae bacterium
TCACCACCCTCCAGCATTCGAGCCATCCAGTACACAGCCGCATCTGCATCACTTCCTCTGATAGATTTAATAAATGCTGAAATGATATCATAATGCATCTCTCCTCCTTTGTCAAAGGAAGCAGCTTTAGTAAGCATTAATTTCTCTATCCCTTCATTTGTAATACTAACAGTATCTCCTGGTACAGATTCAGCAGTTAACAGATCAATTAAGTTATATAACTTCCGTGCATCACCTCCACTGAAGTAAAATAGCGCATCATTTTCTGTAATTTCAATTTTAAATTTATTTAATACTGCGTCTTTCAGAATAGCGTTTTCTACTAATTGTATCAATTCACTTTTACTGAGCTCATTGAGGATGTAAACCTGACATCTGGAAAGGAGTGCATTATTTACTTCAAAAGATGGATTTTCAGTTGTAGCTCCAATTAAAATAACCCGACCTGTTTCTACAACTTCCAATAATGCATCTTGCTGTGACTTATTGAAACGATGAATTTCATCAATAAATAATAACGGAGCTTTTTGATGAAATAAATCAGAATCTGAAGTGCGGTTGATGACCTCTCTAATATCTTTTACTCCGGCATTAATTGCACTAAGGGCAAAAACCCTTCTGTCAGTTGATTTTCCGATCAGGTAAGCTAATGATGTCTTACCTACACCCGGAGGTCCCCAAAAAATACAGGAATGCAAATGGCCGGAATCAATTGCCTTACGCAATGGCGCACCCGGAGCCATCAAATGGGATTGACCCACAAAATCGTCCGGATTATCCGGCCGCATTCTTTCTGCCAATGGCCTGGTCATTCCGGTGCGATTCTTACGATTAATCCATCCATATTGCAATCCGGGCGTATCTGGCAACCCAATCTGGAATTAAATCTGTAATGATTAACCTGATCAATCATTATGTCCTCATCCTCAGAGGGTTCATTTAGATTAGTATCTGACTCAACATAGACATGACAAGATGCACAGAGAGCGATTCCACCGCAGGTGCCTAGCACTCCCAGCTCATTGGCTTTGCAAATTTCCATCACTGACAAACCCATATCCACGGGAATTTGCATCGGATGCGCTGTTCCAGATCTGTCTATTATTGTAATATTAACAAGTTGATCTTCCAAACTATATTATGTTTTTCTTTTTATTTGTTTTAATTCACCCAGGATAGCAAAATGAATTTTAATACAATCCCCGACAATCTAATTCTATCCGCCTGTGACATTTGTGCATTGATTCGCTTTAATGCAGCCTCCATACTTATTTTATCTCGTTTTATGATTCGTTGTACCCGTACTTCATCATTGGCAGTAATCACAATCACTTTATTCATCAATGGTTTCAAACCAGCCTCAAACAATATTGCACTCTCATGAATACAATAAGGTGCCTTAACTTTATTCTCCCATTGTAAGAAGTCCTGTCTGACAGCAGGATGCACAATTGCATTAATCTTTTTCAAAGCATACTGATCATTGAATACAACACTTGCTATATATGATGTATTGTAAGTGCCATCAGGCAAATAAGACTGTTCGCCAAATGCTGAGATAATGGCTTGCCTGACTTCTTGATTTTGCCGGATTATTTTTTTTGCACTTAAATCAGCGATAAATACCGGAATGCCAAGTAATTGGAAAATACGGGTAACAGTTGTCTTTCCACTGGCTATTCCTCCTGTAATCCCCACGACAAACATTATTCGATGGAAATTTTAAAACCCGGATCAATAATTGTTTCTGCATAATCTGGTGATACACCCAATATATTACTCTTTAATTTACTCACCTGTGAATCAATCTCTTCATCTTCGGAAAGAATACTGACGTATGGTGACAGACCAGCAGAAAGAGTCTGAATTTGGCCAGGAAATCGTTTTGCGGCATTCATCACCTGTGGGAACAACAGAATATCACAGGTAATCGTAATCTTGTATTGTTTTTTTACTTCAACTAATTCAGCATTTTCCAATGCAATCTTGACTACATCTTTATATGCTTTTCGCAAACCGCCAGTACCCAACAATGTCCCTCCAAAATATCTGGTCACTACAGCAACAACATTAGTAACATAAAAACTATCTAACTGACCCAACATGGGTTTTCCGGCAGTCCCGGAAGGCTCACCATCATCTGAGCTACGGGCGACCACAGGGGGAATACCTAACTTGAATGCCAGGCAATGATGAACGGCCTTAGGATGTTGGTTCCGTTTGTCCTCCAAAAATTGAATCACTGCGCCTTCAGATGATACTGGTGCTAGATCAGCAATAAACTTACTTCCCTTTACTTTTAGTTCAGCGTCAGTCGTCGTAACCAGAGAAAAATAATTCACTTTATCACTCACTTCAAATAATATGGTTTACGGATGATATTGTCATCGGGCTCTACATGGGTAGCTACATAAATAATATTCATATCCGATTGCAATAGTATCTCTTCTACTTTATGTGCCAATATATGACTCTCATACACTGACATATTTCCATCTACTTCAATATGTATATCTACCAGAAAGTTCATACCATTCTTGCGGATATAACATTTTTCGATATCGCTGATACCATCCACTGTCCTGGCTACTGTTTTGATCCTTTCCAATAATTCTATTTGATTCTGTTCATCCATCAGCTCGCTGAATGCCGGTCTGAAGATGACATAACAATTGTAAAGAATAATCACAGCAGCGACCAATGCAAACCAATCATCCATGGATTCATACCCTTTACCAAGCAATAAGGCAAGGGATATACCCGTAAATGCAGCTAATGAGCTAATAGCATCACTGCGGTGATGCATCGATTCAGCAGCTAACACTGAACTATTTAATTGCGCATTTGATCGTCGGATCCAGCGGAAAATAATTTCTTTAACAATGATAACCATTGCAGAAATCAAAAGTGTGAATAATCTGGGTGCTTCATGCGGTGTAAGTATATTATCAATACTAAAATATATTATTGATCCTGCAGTGGTCAATAAGAGTATTATGATAACCATAGCGAGCAATGGTTCTACTCTGCCATGTCCAAATGGAT
>CAZGKN010000206.1:0-3001 GCA_964525915.1 uncultured Saprospiraceae bacterium
ACCAAATACAGGGCGGATACAGCGGTTTACAACTTAAGGGTTACTATCTTAACCTCGCAGACAGTATTGTTATAGAAGATAATACAATCACGGATTTCTTTTATTACGGGATTAATGTCGAATCTCATTCAGCAACAAAAATCCGGCGAAACACGATTACAAATCTCGTAAATTCTTCAACCGCATATGGAATCCGCATATACAATCTTAAAGGACTAATGGAAATATGTTCAAACCGGTTGTATATTTTAACAACATCAGATGGTAATGGGATTATGCTTGATAGTGTATTCGGAAATGGTATAAATCAGCAACCAAAAATCTTTAATAATTTTATAAGTATAGACGGACCTTACAATTCGGGCAGGAAGGGGATCAGTTTATACCGTTGCCATGATATTCAAATATCTTTTAATTCAGTAAATATTACTGCAAAACACAGCTATAATTTTTCACTTTATCTTGCAGGTACTTCATATGGAACCATCGTTATGAATAATATATTTTGTACAGACGGATTAGGAAGCGCTGTCTATTGTATTAAGAAATCGGCATTAGCAAAAATGGATTATAATGATCTGTACGTCAGTGGCTCAAATCACCTTGTCCTTGGCTTCTATGATGCACTGAAATTGTCTGATTGGATTACAAACAGTGGATTTGATAGCAATTCGTTATCAATATATCCGGATTTTTACAGCCAGACCGATTTGCATATATATACTGTTTTACTTAATAATAAAGGTACACTTGTTTCAGGGATAAATGATGACATTGATGGTCAACAACGTAGTACAATGCCTGATATTGGTGCAGATGAATTTAATCCTGCTCCCAATGATGCAGGACTTACAGCCCTGCTTTCACCCGCAAATTATTGCCCAGGAGATACGACCTTACTGGTAAAAATCAAGAATTTTGGAACTACTAAACTGAATAGTGTCATAGTAAACTGCCGCATTAATGAAACAACATGTACCCCTGTTTCAATAAGCTTATCATTGTCCCCAAACAAGGATACAACGGTTTCATTAGGTAAATATCCTCTCAATTCTGGAACACAGGTATATCTGAAATTATGGACATCGCTACCCAATAATCTAATGGATGGGAATTGTAATAATGACACTTTTTTCATTGTAATGAAAAGTGGATTATCCGGTACCTATATAATTGGTGATGCACCATCTGACTACAGGAAGGTAGCGCATGCTATTAGAGATATGGTTATATATGGTTTATGCGGACCTGTGACGTTCAGGATAAAACCGGGATCATATACTGAACAGTTATATATTCCACAAATCAGAGGAAGCTCAGCAGCCAACACCATAACCTTTGAATCCTTTAACAATGACAGTACACAGGTCGAATTTTTTTACAATTCTACCAGTACTAACGACAATTACGTTGTCTGCCTGGATGGATGCAATAATGTGATTATTAAATCAATCACCATACGGTCACTTGGAGAAATCTATGGTAATGTGTTGGTTTTTAAAAACAGTTCATCTCATATTGCCATTAAAAACTGCAGGCTGTATGGAAAGACTGGTAAAAATGTAGCTTATGACCATTTTGTCATTTATAACGAATATCCCTCAAACGAACATTATTTATCAATAATAAACAATTATATTTCAGGAGGTTATTATGGTATCAGGTTGAATGGCGAAAATTTAACTAAAACGTACCACAACGATATTAAGGACAATATTATTGTTGATTTTGCTTCATATGGCATGTACCTGAGTAACAATTCATGTGTGAATGTATCAGGAAATTATATTAAATCAGGTGCAGATTTTAGACCTTTAGGCCTCAGCGGATTATATATGGATTATTGTAAGGACAGTATTGTAATTACAAAAAACAAGATTGTATTGAGCAATTCCGGAGGTAGTACTGGTATTATGCTTATTGATATTTTCACTTCAAATACTTCATATTACAACTTACTGGCAAACAATTTTATATCGGTTTCCTCAGGCCCAAAGGTTAATGCCACAGGTATTTCACTGGATCATAACACAAGGCTGAAAGTGCTGAATAATAGTATTTGTATATCCGGTTTGCCACAATATAAAAGTCATTCAATTTTCACTGATCTAAACAACAGTGTCATAGTTAAAAATAATGTTCTTGCCAATTTTGCGCAAGGCTATTCCATTTACTCGAGTGGAAACGCTTCCATCACTTACAATAATAATGACCTGTTTACAAACGGAGCCTACCTGTGTTATTCAAATAAAAACCTGACGAAATTATCCGACTGGCAAAATGAGACATCCCAGGATATTAACTCGGTTTCAGCAGATCCTGTTTATTATAGAATTGATGATTTACATACCTTTTCAGGCGCATTGGAAAGTAATGGTATATATGATTCCCTTGGGAAGACGGACATAGACAACGAACCACGAAACCAGGCAAACCCTGATATAGGTGCTGATGAATTTACAAAAAAAGCTGTTGACGCAACCCTGATTGAATCGGATATACCAACCAATATCTGTCCTGGTAATCCGGTGTATCTGAAGCTGAAGCTGATCAATTACGGCACTTCGACTTTAACATCAGTCCGGCTGAGGTATCGGCTCAACGCTGTTATTTACGACACAAACTGTACTTCACTGAACCTGGCTCCTGATAAAATCACCTATTTAAATATTGGCCCAGTTTATTACCCGACCGGCCCTGTTCCTGGTTTCAAAATATGGGTGGAGAATGTAAACGGGACTACCGATCAAAACCATCAGAATGACACCCTGGTTCTTACAGGTTTAAAAAGTACTATGAGTGGAATTTATACTATTGGTAAAAACAACCGGGACTATAGTTCATTCACTTCAGCTGTTCAGGACCTGTCAACTTATGGAGTATGCGGACCTGTTGAATTTGTTGTTGATCCCGGCGTGTATTACGGGCAAATTTTAATTAACCGGATTAAGGGAACTTCTTTTTTCAACACAGTTACCTTCAGGTCAGACGGAAGCGGGAA
>CAZGKN010000207.1:0-2975 GCA_964525915.1 uncultured Saprospiraceae bacterium
CTGATAGCCATCAGGTGTTGGATTATACGTGTCTGGCATTTGCAGAGAGCTAATACCTAACCCCCAATACCAAACACCTAACCCCTAATACCTAACCCCTAGGCGTTAACAGCTTCAATTTCAAACCATTAACAATTAACCATTAACATTTAACAATTTACTCAGTGTTTATAATGGTCTTTGAGTTGGTCCATTTTTGTTCCTAAAAGATGCTTTAATTTTTCCATTGCGCCATTAAAAGCTTCATCCAGCGTATCTGCTTTGAAGCTGACAGCTTCTGGGTGAAACATGGTCAGCTTTGCTTCGATGGTGCATTTTTTATCTTCAATTCCTCTCTTTGCTTTGTTTTCATCGGCAAAGTAAATATCTACTCTGCTGAGGTTTCCTTCAAAGCGTTTCAGCCCGGATTTGGCTGCGTCTGAAATACGGTTACTAAACTCCACATTAGTGTGAATGTGGTTGTCAGAATTAATTTGTATTATCATTTCTTTAGGATTTAGTCTCTTATTATAACAAAAAATTGGTGTAAAGTTTAAACAAATCAAACGAGGCTAATTTACAAAAATTATTCAAATTCATCATCCAATTCAGATTCATTTGAATCTAAAAATTTTATTTCGTCTGAAACTTCGGAAGGCAATTGTTGTACCTTTTTCAGTTTGGAAGCTATATTTCTAGACTTTGAAGATGCATCATCGATAGAATTGGATGCTTCCTGCAATTTTTTCTTTGTCTTATCCAATAATTGGCCGAATTTACCAAACTCATTACTTACGATAGAAAGCAATTGCCATACTTCACTGGAACGCTTTTGTATGGCCAGGGTGCGAAATCCCATCTGCAGACTGTTTAGCAGAGCGCTAAATGTCGATGGACCTGTGACAGTCACCCTGTAATCCCGTTGCACCTGATCGAATAAGCCGGGGATGCGCAGTACTTCGGCATAGAGGCTCTCAAAGGGTAGAAACATAATGCCATACTCGGTCGTATTGGGCGGATCGATATATTTTTCTTTGATGTCTTTGGCATTTTTCAGTATTGCATTCCTGAATTCCTTGCGGATATTTTCAATCCCGGTTCCATCACCTGTTTCATACGCATCCTGCAGTCTTTCATAATCTTCTTTTGGAAATTTTGAATCGACCGGCAACCAAAGTATTTTTTTCTCGATATCACCATGCGGCATTTTTATAGCAAACTCTACGTGGGCGCCACTGTTGGGCTTTGTCTTGACATTTTTCTCGTATTGATCATTTGTAAGTAAGTCTTCGAGCAGATTAGCCAATTGGTATTCACCCAGAATGCCCCGGGTTTTTACATTGGACATTACTTTTTTCAGGTCGCCTACATTGGTAGCCAGACTTTGCATTTCACCGAGCCCTTTGTGCACTTGTTCGAGACGGTCACTGATGAGTTTAAATGATTCATTGAATCGTTTTTCGAGTGTGGCATTGAGGTTTTCATCCACGGTTTTTCGCATCTCTTCTAACTTGACACTATTTTCCTGTTGAAGCTGATGGATTTTTTTCTCCATGACCTCCCGGATGAGCTCGAGCTTTTTCTCTGTTTCCTGTCTGAGATTATCTACCCTGCTGACCATTTCGATGAGTTTGCCGTGTTGCATCTCACTCTGATCTTTAAAGTTCTGCGTCATCTTAGTCTCGAAGGCAGTAAATGACAATTGCTGTTCCTGGCGAGTTTGCCTTGCCTGGATGACCTGCTTCTCGTTTTGTTCTTTTGCATTTTGTTCAAACTTCTCGATAAGGGATCGGACGTCTTTTTCACTTTGTCTGAAAGAAAGATTGAGATCGGCCTTCAACTGATTGAACTCATTGCGGTTCTGGCTAAATGCTTCTCTGACCTGCGGCGATACTTTATTCAGTTCCTGCTCCATTTTATATATTCGTTCCATTAGTGCCGGGTCTGATTTACCATTACTTTTTGAAATAAGTATAATCAGGAGGACAATTGCAATTACACTTAATGGCAGTAAAATGTATATCAATGTTAATTCAGTCATAGAATAGCTAAAATACTAATGTTTTCTGATTTGATTGTGTAATTGAACTTCATGCATTTAAAAGAAACAAATAGCCATATGTGCAATGCATGATCGTTTTTTAGTACCCTTATGTAAAAATGGATAATTTACACCTCTTCTGTCCCCCAACGATAAGAATTATTCTCAATACCAAGTAGGTCAAGCACCCGATAAATGATCGTCATGACCAGATCATCGATCGTCTCCGGCCTTTGATAGAAAGAGGGTGAGGCTGGGCAGATGATGCCACCGGCTTCTGTGATCGTCGTCATATTTCGCAGGTGAATGAGATTATACGGTGCTTCCCGAGGCACCAGAATCAATTTTCTTCGTTCTTTAAGCATTACATCCGCTGTCCGGCTTATCAGGTCAACTGAAATACCATTGGCTATCCGGCCGATCAGACCCATCGAGCAGGGAATGATGACCATCGCATCATAGCCTGCGGATCCTGAAGCGAAAGGGGCGAAAAAATCGTTATTGGCATATACCTTAAATGGCAATGATGGGATCGCATCTGCATCCTCCAAACTCCAATTGACTAGCGCATTTTTTGAAAAGACCAGATCCACATGGATATCATTTTTCTTGTTTGTGGCTAACCAATTGATTATTTTCTTTGCATAAATCGAACCACTGGAACCACCAATTGCAATGACTAATTTCATGCTCCAAAGCTAAAGTTAATTTGATAAAGAATTAAAAGAGAATAATATTGATCAGACATTATCTGCATTCAGATCAATTGCTACATACTATTCTGCGCCGGTGATTTTATATTTTTAGTTTTGTGCTGTGTCCATGAAAATAATACTCCGGAAAGTTTTTAAATTAAAACATATACATAAATCAAATCTTCAACACGCCATTTACAAAAGTTTTTGACCTTATTTTCTTTAACCTCGAGCCGGTTAGGCTTTTACTTTTTTTCTTC
>CAZGKN010000208.1:0-2945 GCA_964525915.1 uncultured Saprospiraceae bacterium
AAATTCGATGGTAAAGATATACTATTCATTCCATCACTAATCACTAATTCGCTCCATCACCACATCACTCCATCACTCTCCCAAAGTTCACCGGCACATTCGTCATTCGTAATTAATCCATTCGTAATTAATTAAAACACCACCACCTTCCCACTGGCTCTGATCCGTCCATCCGCCGACTGATAAGTAAGCAGATATATGCCTCGGGGTAGTATCACACGCTGCTCCATGGCATAGCGTTCTATGGGTATCTGGCGGATGTGTATGCCCTGCATGTCGGTGATGCTGAGGCGGCCTTCCTGTGAGGGTAGCCATACGGTGAACTCTCCCCGCGTGGGGCTGGGTGCTATCTCGAGTCGGCTGCTTTTCTCCGGTCTGTGTAAAGATACCGCATCCAGTCCGAGTGTATCACAGGGGCTGCCATCGAGAGGGCCGAGGTTGTAGTCGGGCATATTGCCCCAGGCACCACCGAAGCAACTCGGCTTCATGATGGCCGCGTAACGAGCATCACAGGCCAGTCCCGGTGCTGAGGGATTGTTCACTACCGTCATACGGTAGCTGTTCCTGCCATCGGCAAAATACATCTTACCATCCGGCGCTAAGATGCCGAAGCCAATGCAAAGATAACTTAATTGATCTATGATGCTGCGGTCATAGCCACTGACCTTGATCAGGCTACCCGGTATATCGCTTGCCTGCATATCCACCTGGAAGAGTGAAGCACAGCTCGTCAGATACAGATAGCGCGAGCTCGCATCAAATATCGCCTGACCTATACTCGAAGTGTCTTCCTGAGGCAACTGAAAACTGACGGGATCCGAAAACATCCCGGTACATCGATCGAAACCAAAAATCTGCACATAGTTCTTCTTGCGATACTGATCGATGGTAATTACATCGGTACGTGTATAATAGCGACCATCCGGTGAAAACATCGGTGCTATACTAAAATCATAAATCAAGTCACTCACTTCACTGTCATGTGAGTAAATCAAGCCATCCGGTGTCAATAAAAACAAATGAAATATCTTGCCAAATCGCTCCGGACATGCAATCCACCAGTCACGCCCATTAGAATGACGGCAAGCGGTCATGGCACCAGAAAATACGTATTTAGCTGCATGCAGGTTTGAATCTACCCTGTATATTCCGAGGCTCCCATCCACAGTATCCTGTCTGAAATAGGCAGCACTGATTTGAGTTCCTGCCTCTGCTCTATAGTTCGTATCCGGTTCATACTGAAACTTGGTCGGTCCTATGATGACAAAGTGGTTTTCACGTGACGGAATGGGGAGCATAAGGCAGGAATTAATTAAATAAGATAATTGAAAGGGTCCCCAGGAAGATGCATGACGAAATACCTCTACCGGCTGGCTGTGTTTATTACGATCCCACAGGTCTGCGCCATTGAAATAAGCCGCTATGCGACCCTGCCGGTCACAGATTTCTGCACATTGATTAATGGTAAAATACGGTACCGGCTTATCCGGTGCAAAGGTATCCAAAGGGCTCATCTGTAAGCTATCGGTATTGAAGTCGAGTAAAGTAGCATTGATATACACATGGTTCGAAGTGTCCAGGTTATCACAAGCTTCACCCAAACGTGGCATTAATATGAACTGACGATCGAATTTTTGATTCACATAATCCTGGGCAGTGCCTATACTAAATACACCCACTATCAATAGAAATGAAATATATAATCTATTCATTTTGATATATTCGTTGGACATTAGTTACGTGACAATTGATTTATTATTAAACGATTATAATTGGTACTTTGTAATCAAAGATGTCTTGTGAATTCTTATGCTTTCGCACCAAAGTTTAAACTTTTCATTTGAATAAAATTTAAAATTAAGAAAAGTGAAAAGGTTGTTTTATGCTGAAATTATTGCAATACAATCAATAGTCCGGCTTCATTCCCTTATAGTCAGTAAGATAAATATCCACCTGGCAAGAGCTCAAATCATTTTCTGATTAGGTTAATTAACCTAAAGTTAGTGAGTGAATCAGAATTTACCAAATTTTAATCAACATTTTTTCGAAAAATACTGGTTTTTAACTAATGGTATTTTTATTAGATTTTTTATAAATCTTATTTATAAAAGATTGGATAACTTACTTCTCTATCTGACACATTCACCTATTAACTATAGGTTAAATTCTCAACACGCTAAAAAGACAAGGCGATAGGATCGCCATACCTTGATGTCTTATTGATCTACAAGAAACACAATATTTCATTCAATTATAACCATTAGATTCAATTCCATATAAATCATTATTGTCACCCTTTTATCTTCTCAAAAGTTTAATCCATTAAAGTGTAAAATCATTATCCAATTTTTTCTAGCCCAAAAGTATTCTTTCCAAAACATGGTGCATAGTATCTACCCAAATCATACATTAAACCCTAAAATCAGGCTACCTATCGAATTTTTTTCGATTTACTGCAAATTACACTTTACTTTGTCGATAATCTAATGCAAACTATGGCACAGGAAATTATAAATATTCAATCACTGTCAAAGATCTATGTCATGGGCAATCAAAAGCTCAAGGCACTCAATAATTTGTCGCTCTCCATCACTAAAAATGAATATGTCGCTTTGATGGGCCCTTCCGGTTCAGGCAAATCTACACTGATGAATATCCTGGGTTGTCTGGATAGCCCGAGCTCGGGTACATATCACCTGAATGGTATTAATGTCAGTAAGATGCAGGATAATGATCTTGCCGTAGTCAGGAATAAAGAAATTGGATTTATCTTTCAGACATTTAATCTGCTTCCCAGACTAAGTGCACTGGACAATGTAGCAATGCCGCTGGTATATGCAGGAGTCAGTAAAAAACAACGCATCGAAAAAGCAAAAGTAGCATTAGACAAAGTAGGTCTGAGTGATCGTATGCTGCACAAACCCAATGAACTCTCCGGGGGACAA
>CAZGKN010000209.1:0-2908 GCA_964525915.1 uncultured Saprospiraceae bacterium
GTTATTTGCTGAGATCGCCGCTACCTGTTGGATCTTGTTGAAATCATCACCGATTACTTCAGACTGGCTGCTCAGATCACCGATGACGGCCTTTACTGCCTTGTCTATACCGCGCTTCAGGTCCATAGGATTAGCACCTGAAGTTACATTCTTCATACCGGCAGCTACCATAGCCTGTGCCAGTACGGTAGCAGTAGTAGTTCCGTCACCTGCTGCATCAGCCGTCTTGGAAGCCACTTCCTTCACCATTTGTGCACCCATATTCTGGACTGCATCTTCCAGCTCTATTTCTTTAGCCACAGTCACACCGTCTTTAGTGATGACCGGTGAACCAAAGCTCTTCTGAATCACGACATTTCTACCTTTTGGGCCCAATGTTACTTTTACTGCATTGGCCAATGCGTCCACTCCGTTTTTGAGTGACTGTCTCGCTTCGCTATTAAAACTAATTTCTTTAGCCATATTGATTGATTATATATTTTATTAAATGTGAATAAATAAGAAAGATTAAAGAATGACCAATACGTCATCTTCGCGCATGATCAGGTAATCTACACCTTCGTGGTTGAACTCCTGTCCGGCATATTTACCATAGAGCACTATATCACCTACATGTACGGTCATCATGTTACCATCTTTACCTGGTCCCACGGCTATGACCTCACCCCTCTGAGGTTTCTCTTTCGCTGTGTCAGGGATGATGATTCCACCCTTCGTCTTATCTTCTGCCGCAGCAGGCTTTACTACAACTCTGTCATTTACTGGTTTCATACAATAATTTATTTTTGTTTCAATAATAGATTCTTGCCTTCCCTTAGCACAATTCATGCCAATATGGAATTCATGCCAAATTTACCTGCAATCTTGGCAGTGTCCGACAATCTGGCTGTCAGTCAAACAACAAATGGCAGGAATAACCTGACTTGTTTTTTAGCCTGGGCGTCTCCCCTACCTTTTCAGGGCTTCAGTTCTTATCCAGTTCAATAATGCAATTCGAATCGCCCTGAATAGCTCGGGGTCGGGCTATCCGCTTTACGGCGTTCGTTCCTCACTTGTGTCCGCTACTATCCCTGACGCAGTGATGACACTAATCTGTATGCATAGATTTATCGGGAGGTCAAATTTTATTATTTGAAAGAGACTATCGTTTTCGTACCACCAGTATTTTTTGATCGCTGAATTCCATCCAGGCAAAATTGTAGATCAATCGATACATTTTACCTTCTTTATTCAGGTAAATCCCGGTACAGAAATCAAACTTAAATCCGGTGCGGGTGATTAGCAGGCGATCAAAGGTTTCTTTTTTAGCGGATCCCATTAATGTATTCAGTATTTCCCGATTGCGGTGTAGAATCCGGTCGATAGGGGCTGTTTCCTTTTTTGTATTACGGCGGGTTTTATAATTGTATAAATTTTTACATGCCAAAGAGCAGAATTTCTTATCTGCTCTCCCGGCAAATGTTATTTTACAATTCAGGCAGGAATTCATTTTTCAAAAGTAAAAAGTAAAAAGTAAAGTTAAATGAAATTAAACGATTGTTAACGGATAGTAATCGATTAATTCAACTTAAGTTCATATTCAGTTGATAATAAGTGTATTGTAATCGGTATAAATTTCAATTTTAACTTAAATTTGCATCAATTGAGATAAAGTATGGAAGTTTTAAAAGCAATCGACCCGGGCAAGAATACCTATTTTGCATTTAGAGTACAAGCAGGCAGCCAAGAGATGGAGCAAATCAGATCATGCCCGGTCAGGTATTGGAATCAGCAGTGTAAAGTGTGGCTGATACCTTACTCACTGACAAACTGGAAATATTTGACAAATAAAATAGGGCACTTGCCTTATCAGGTACTTTCAGAGGTTATTTATCTGGATTCAACACCGGGAAGATATGTAGATAAAGCAAAAAGTACGATCAAGCAGCCAAAACAGGTAATAACAATAGAACTTTCAGCAGGACACAAGCTGGCAATAATGCGAATGAAAGAGCAATTGGTTCTGAATCGCTATCAATTTAACACACATAGGACATATATCGCCTGTATCATCGAATTTTTCGGGTATTTCAATCACATGCCAGCAAACGAACTGGAATATGAAGACATTAAAGCATTTATGTTGTATAAGATCAACGTTGACGGTATAGCAGAAAGCACGCAGAACGGTCTGATCAATGCCATCAAGTTCTACTATGAAAAGGTAGAAAAGCGCGAGAAGTTTTATGTATATGACTTACGGCCGCGGAAGCCGAAGCAGTTACCTGGCTTTCTGAGCAAAGAAGATACAGTCCGGCTCTTATCGGTGACCGCAAACATCAAACACAGGACTATCCTTCAATTGATATATTCAGCAGGTTTGAGGTTGGGCGAGTTGACCCGACTCAAAGTAAAGGATATCAATTTTGACATGGGTATCATCCAGATAAAATGTGCCAAAGGGAAGAAAGACCGGATCACGAAACTGGCCAAATCAATCATTCCATTATTGCGGCAATACCTGGATGAGTACAAGCCTTCGTATTATCTGTTTGAGGGGCAGACCGGGGGCAAGTACAGCGAGCGCAGTGTACAGAACATACTCCACCAAGCTGTGCTGCGATCAGGAGTGGATGAGAATACCACAGTGCACACACTGCGCCATACCTTTGCCACCCATCTCATACTGGATGGTATGGATCTGCGTATAGTACAAGAGCTACTGGGGCATAGTTCGATCAAGACCACAACAATCTACACACATATCACTGACCAGATGAAAAAAGATGTCATTTCTCCGCTGGATCAGCTGGATTTATGAAAAAATTTTCTACCTTTATATGAAAAATATCCGCAATTTGGCGGAAAGACAACCGTTACCTGCAACCGTAGGGCGACCGTGCTAACATCGAAGTTTCGGACAGACAAA
>CAZGKN010000210.1:0-2856 GCA_964525915.1 uncultured Saprospiraceae bacterium
ATCGATGACATTGTCCAGGTCGATGATGTTAGATGTTATCTCATCCGCTTTGTGTACTATAATAAAATGCCTGCTGCTGTCAAGGGCCAGTATCTTATTGTGAAAGACCTCTTGTTCGCTGATGTTTAACAGCAGCTCTTTTATCATTTTATTTAATGTATCATTCATTTGGCCCTTACTTTTCCCGGCCTGCCTTTTTGCCGACAGGACCAGTAAAAATATTATGAGGGTAATAGCTGTGACAATAAGCACAGCGTGTAAATGTATCGTACTCATTTAGACGTTTTTTGTGTTTAAGGATGGATGACCATGGGGTTCCCATGGCCGTTCAATAAAAGATCTTTAAAAGCTTGCGGGGTCTTACCAAAACCAATGCTTGGGGTATAGATCTCTTAAGTGGGGAGAGGTGCAGTTATGTTCCACAGCCAGCATGAATAGCCTGGCAATAGAGACGACACAATGATGAGAATAGAACCTGGCCAGGATATGGCAGGCATCGCTGCCGTTTTCCTGGCCATTTGAGGTCCTTGCAAATGAATTTGTCAGATCTCTTTGCGGTCCGAGCAGAAGGTCATATATATTGCTGCCGTTGAGAAAGCAAAACCGGTCATTATCAGTCGAGGCTAGGTGCGAGAAACTACTCCTGTTGTTAATATCATTTATAGAATTTGACGCTAGCTCATGGGTAGAGATCCCGATGCAGAAAAGCAAGAAGGTAAATAAGACCTTTGAGGAGCGCATGTTGTAAATATAGTAAATACGCCTCAAGGCACAATAAATATTGGGATAAGTGGGTATGTGATATTTAGCTAGTCGCAACAAAATCCAACGCTAAAAATAAAATACCTTTTTGTCTTTTATTTAAAGGGACTTACTTATCTTTGCGAAGTAAACAGGAAAAATGTTCTCGAAAACTTGTGAGTATGCCATCCGTGCCATGATCTTCATAGCACAAAAATCAAAGGACGGCAACAAAGTTGGCATTAAAGAAATAGCTAAAGGGATCGACTCCCCGGAACATTTTATTGCTAAAATATTACAGGAGTTAGGTAGAAAGAGTTTGCTGCAATCTATGAAAGGCCCCAATGGTGGATTTTATTTGAATGATAAGGCACTGGAATGTTCACTGGCAGATATAGTTAAGATAGTAGACGGAGATAAGCTTTTTACTGGCTGCGGCTTAGGACTTAAACAATGTTCTGAAACACATCCCTGTCCTATACATCATGAATTCAAAACCGTAAGAAAAAATGTTCAGACCATGTTGGAAAAAGCAAAATTGGGAGAGTTCACAGAAAAACTTGAAAAAAGTCTGACATTCCTGAAGCGATAAATTTTTTATAAAAATAGAAGATAAAAAGGTATTAATATCCATATAATGAAATCATGTAACTTTCTTGTGCGATCCCTGTTTTTTTGGGGGATACTATTAAATAGTTTCAATGTATCTGCCCAGCAGACAATACCTTCCGATTTTTCTTTAGGATCAGCTACGGCACTTATTTGGCTATTGTTGATAGTTCTGCTTATTATCTTTTTTGCCGCTATGGTATTAAGACAAAAAGTAAATGGGATAAAAGACATCTATAGAAGGAAGACAGATGAGGATGTTAAGCGTGAGTTGCATGCACAAACCCATAGCCTGAATAGCGATCAGATCACACAACTTACTAATTATAAAAAGCGCAATAAAGGTAATGCCACGATAATTTCATTTATTCTAATAACGACTGCTTTAACCTTATCACCCGGAACAGCCACATGGGCACAGGAAGTTAATAAACAAGCTGATTCTCTTCTAAGCGAAACGGGAATTATCATTACCATTATTCTTTTACTTATACCTATCCTCTTTGCCATCATTTTTGTGACGATAAAAGTGATCTATGCATTTGACCAGTCGAAAAAGACGCAAAATCTCGAAGATGCCGAAAAACTTGCTGCGTATCTACGTTCCTTACCAGAAGAAGAAATAAATACTTATTTGAAAAAACGACAAGCAGCGCTGGATTTCAGATTAAGTCATAAGGAGCTATCCGGGTTACTCTCTGCAGACGATGAAAGGGGGCTATTGCAGGTGAACAAACAGGCTGGGCTTCCTATAGTGGCTCTTAAAAAGAAAGCATTACCACGCCCCCATATTGACCCTGAACTTTCTCGTCTGATCTTATGGTATTTAGGCTGTGCTACCTTTTGGCTGTTGTTTGGAACAACCATTGGTGAATATGTGGGTATTAAATTCGTAGCTCCTGATGCCGACCATATAAGCTGGCTCAGCTTTGGGCGTTTACGTCCCGTACATACCAATGCAGTATTCTGGGGATGGGCATCCCTCGGTATGCTCGGTCTGGGTTATTATATAGTGCCGCGTGTCAGTAATACGAAGCTGTCCAATATGAAATATGGCTGGTACGCCCTTTGGCTGATAAATGCTGCTGTTGTTTTGGGCACAATATGTTTGATGACTGGTATCAATAATGGTGGCGGTGAATACCGTGAATATATCTGGCCGGTAACATTGCTTTTTGCTATCGGTGTTGTATTAACGCTCATTAATTTCCTACAAACCATCGCAAAGCGTACAACAAAAGAAATCTATATTTCTAACTGGTATATAGTAGCGTCCATCATTTTTGCAATCGTTATTACAGTCGTAGCCTATTTACCTTACTGGCAAAATGGTTTAGGTGAAACGATCATACAAGGCTATTATATGCATCAGGGTGTAGGCATGTGGTTCATGCTCTTCACTCTTGGAATTGTTTATTATTTTCTGCCACAGCAACTCAATAAACCTATTTACTCATACAGTTTAGGCATTCTAGCTTTCTGGGCACAGATACTATTTTACACGCT
>CAZGKN010000211.1:0-2747 GCA_964525915.1 uncultured Saprospiraceae bacterium
TGATTATGATTTGATCATTTGGCGACCTCCGTACCCTTCAGGTGATGCAGGGGTTTGAGGATGACCTATGGTCAAATCAAATTCCGGTTTGTATATATGCAGGACCAAATTAATCCATCCTATTTTCATATCTAGGATTATTTAAAATAATTAGATTTATTGTTTGATCGCCCAGTATTTTAATACTAAATTAATAATCAAAAATTGATTTATTAAATCACACACGTGTTCAAAATAAATTAGAAGTAAGAAAATGACTGTTACAAATCAATGGTTTATAAGGTGCATCTTTTTCGAAAAAATTTATTTTGGACACGTGTGCCAGTAAAAAGTATCATCTGGATGCTTTACTGTGATTTTTATACTATCTGTAAAAAGTAAAAATAATTAATGAATATAAATCACTATAAATCAATTTATTATTTAAATATAAAACGTATGAAAAAATTTTATTTAATCAAAAAACTCTCCGACATCAGTCGGACCACAATCTGGATGCTCGCATTCATTTTGCTCAACATTAGCGTGAGTCATGATGCACAAGCGGTGGTGCGCTATGTCAAAGCCGGTAGCACCGGCACAGCACCCTATACGTCCTGGGCGACAGCAGATGGGAATCTACTGACAGTAATCAACTATTGTAGTACGGGTGATACGATCTGGGTAGCGGCAGGCACGTACCAACCACCAATGAACAGTTATTTTTATTTGAAAGAGGGAGTGAAGATTTTTGGCGGATTTATCGGCACTGAAACCTCAATAGGTCAGCGAAACTGGGCAGCAAACATAACCACGCTTAAAGGGAATGGAAAAAAGGTAATATATAATACTTCCTACAATGGCCTTACACAGGCCTGTGAATTAGATGGATTTGTTATTAGGGATGGTATTGGTCAATGCTGTGGCGGAGGAATGTTGAATGAATATTGCTCTCCAACAATTAGAAATTGTATATTCCGGGATAATCATGCAAATAGTGGTGGTGCCACTAGCAATTACTATTGTGCTCCTAAATTTATTAATTGCACTTTTGAAAATAATACAGCGGCTTTTGGAGGCGCCATATATTGTTTTGCCGAGGACTCAATAGAAATTATAGATTGTAAATTTACCAATAATCACGCTGGTACTGGTTCAGGTGGTGGTATCGAAAATCTTGGTGGTATTTCCAAAATTATCAATTGCACTTTTGTAGGAAATACTTCAGGATTTTTCGGCGGTGCAATAAGAAATTCTGGAGATTCACCATTAATATCCGGCTGCTCATTTAGCGATAATAGTGCAGGTTCACGAGGGGGTGCAATAAGTGGAGTACCATATAACAATTTGATTATAGATTGCCAGTTCTACAGGAATACAGCCGAATGGGGTGGCGCTATTTATTCTGACTATAATAATATTATAGAGAATTGCATTTTCCGTGATAATACTGCTAGTCAGTTTGGTGGGGGTGTGTTTGTGGCTCAGATGTCCTATGTTAAAATAGTAAATAGTGTTTTTGATGCAAATACCGCTGATCATGGCGGTGCAATAGCGATAAAGATCAATTCAATGTGTGACCTTGTCAATTGTACCCTTTCGAATAACGTGACAGATACATCTGGTGTCATTTTTACCGCCGATACCAGTAATTTAATTGTACGCAATTCGATAATCTTCGGTAATAACCAGGATATCTTTACAGATAATACGAGTACCACTACGACCGAGTATAGCCTGGTACAGGGTATCCATGACAATACTAATGGAAATATTGATGGTGATACAGATCCACTATTTACGGATGCGTCCGACCCCAGAGGCCCGGATGATGAATGGCGTACATCAGATGATGGTTATATCTTACAACTATCATCCCCTGCGCTGAATAGTGGAAATAATGCCGATATATCCGGATATAATGAAGATTTGAAAGGCGACCCAAGGATTTCTGGTGGCAATGTGGATATGGGCGCTTATGAAACGACCACTTTTGATCCAATGCAGGAATTGATGCAAGATCCCTTACCGGTTTGTCTGGGAGAAGAAGTTACATTTACGATTACTCACCAGCAAGGAACTCCTGTTATTTTTTCCTTTTTTCATAATGGCATACAGGTTCAGGCTGGTCTGGATGCTACTTATCAAACATCTTCTTATGCTGACGGCGATACTATAGTGGCATTTGGTTATTATCAGGAAAGTAGCGGTGAATTCTATGATACACTGTATGTTTCTGCTTTACCTGTACCCAATGCAACAGCCACCCCATCCTTACAAACCATCTGTTCGGGCAGCTCAATCCAAAGTATAGTGCTCAGTGGTAATATCAGTGGCACTACATACAGTTGGACCCGCAATAATACGGTCAATGTCACCGGCATACCAGCCAGCGGCAATGGTAGCATAATCAGCGGAGCACTGACTAATACGACTTATACCATACAGACAGTGACGTTTAATATCACACCAACAGCGAATGGTTGTGTAGGCACACCTATCACAGCCACAGTAACCGTCAATCCTACACCGGATGTGACTCCATCACCAGTGGATCAGGAACCTTGCTCCGGCAAATCGATCACACCAATCACTATGAGCGGAAATGTATCCGGTACTACTTATCTATGGACACGTGATATGCCACAGATCACCGGTATAGCTATGTCGGGCAGCGGCACGATCAGTGGAACACTGTATAATATTGGCAGTACACAGGTGACAGTGACCTTCACCATCACGCCATGGGCGAATGGCTGTCCAGGTCT
>CAZGKN010000212.1:0-2711 GCA_964525915.1 uncultured Saprospiraceae bacterium
TTTTACCACATTTGGACCTGTAACAAACATATATGATGTCTGATCGACCATGAGAATAAAATCCGTGATAGCCGGACTATATACAGCGCCACCCGCACACGGCCCCATTATGGCACTAATCTGCGGCACTACTCCACTGGCCAATGTATTTCTGTAAAAAATATCGGCATAACCCCCTAATGATGCAACACCTTCCTGAATCCGTGCCCCACCTGAGTCATTCAGACCCACGACAGGAGCACCTACACGCATAGCATGATCCATTAGCTTGCAGATTTTTTCAGCATGTGCTTCTGATAGGCTTCCACCAAAAACTGTAAAATCTTGCGAGAAAACAAAGGTCAATCGGCCATTAATCGTACCATATCCAGTGACTACACCATCACCAAGAGGTCTGTCTTTATGCATTTCAAAATCAACAGTTCTGTGCTCTACGAACTGCCCCATTTCTTCAAATGTGTCCTCATCCAGCAATAGCTCAATCCTTTCCCTGGCTGTTAATTTACCTTTATTATGTTGGCTCTCAATTCGCCGGACTCCACCACCAATAAGTGACGATTCCCTGCGAGATTGAAGCAAATTATTTTTATCATTCATTTATTAGAAACTATTTGCTGCCTGAATGTATTTCTGCGCTCCCTGAGGATCACCAGCTTCTTGCAGTATCTGAGCTGCCAATTGATAAGCTGGTTTAAACTGCGGAGCATACTTGATTGCCAGATTAGCCTGATCCAATGCAGTAGAGTAATCTTTCTGTGCCTGAAGTATAAATGCTTTGTAGTAATAAGCTGAGACATTCCGGTAATTCTGTGTAGTGCATTTATCAAGGTTTGCAAACGCATCATTCAGCTTTCCTTGTTTTATAAAAAGTAAAGCTTGAGTAAGCAATAAATCCGGATGATCCGGCGCGAAAGCTAATCCATCATTTAAATATTTAGCTGCCAGTTCTAACTGATTTGGTTCGATTGACAGTAAATAATTCCCCATGGTCAGGTATAGAATTTCATTCTTAGGTTCTCGCTTTTTGATTTTCTCAGCTAAAGCCAACGTTGAATTTAGATCACTGGAAGCATTAACTTTAGTCAAAGCATACATCAAAGTATCCGGATACTGAGACACAGCGCCGATGGGTACTCCATCTACAGTGATAGTCTTAACCGTTTTATAGGGTGGCCAGGCTCCATTTCGCAATAAATCCTTATCAATAAATCGCGGTATGGACATATAATAATCGGCTTTATACTTATACCTATCTCTCCAGTTTGCGTATAAAATACGAACATTCGGTGCTAATTTATTGAAGTAATATTTCGCAGGATCAATACTATTGGTAACTACAGTAACTGTATCCCCTTTTTTGATTCTGGGATCGGTATCAATAATCCATTCACTGAGTGGCTTAATGCTATTCATCCAGTAGTCAGTCTCATAATAACCATGTGCACTTTTAATTCCGCCTTCAAGTTCATTAAAATAAACATATTCATTCGGATGATTAGCAACCATGAATCGGAGAGGCAATAGTAATAAAATACCTAAAAGTACAGGTGTAATCCACTTCACTTTTCCTGTTTGAAAACTGAATGCTGTCGCAGCCCAACCAATAGCTGCCAATACCGTCAATACCGGCATAATAAATAAAAAGTGACGTATGCCATCATAGAGCGCACTATGCTTATAGATCGCATAGGCTACAGGAAATATAGCAACAAATAATACAAATAATATAGCCAGATGTCGGGTACCTTTCCATGTCTTTCTTGCATTTACAATAAAGAGAATTAAACCGAGTAAGATAAATAAAGGTAATGCAATGCCCAGCCATTTGGGGATATAATACCAGGGTATCTCATCTGACCATAATGCTCTGCCTTCAAAAAGCATCCGGATTGCAGTCTGGAAATTTTCCATCTCACGCAAGGCTGCAAGTGAGTTCTTTATCGGTGCACTGTGTGCATAGGGAAAAAATATAATTCCTGCAAAAAAAGCGAAAATTGCAAGAATCAATGAATACAGGAGCGACTTAGACCAGGTAGATTTACCTGCTGCATCTACTTCTTTCTTTTTGTAAAATGTAAGATTGACAAATGTATATAGTCCAAAATAAACCAATAACAATAAACCCCCAATACGGATATTTAAAGCAATGACAATAGCAAAGAATAGGATTAGTGCTGATCTCCAATCCCATTTAGGTAAAAATCGATTGAAGCGAATGATGCCAAAAATGGACATTGCATACGCAAAAGCAAAGGGTATATCTTTCGGATTATTCATCGAATCGCCAAATAACCGCGGATTCAGTAAAGTAAAAAGCATCGTAAGTAAGGCCAACAGCCAACTACCAGCAACTTCCTTTGCCAACAATCCGGTGGTAATAATCAAAGCTGCGCCGAAAACGGCATTGAGACAATGTCTGACCTTATATGGATCGCCGCCAAAATTCTGATAAATTATCGCAGCAGTTCCATCAAACAAACCACCGTATAGATAGAGATTTTTATAGTGCCGGTATGTGGTATCGCGGCCTCCGGTTTCCAGATATTTGACAACATTCTCTCCATTGGTCTTATGCACCAGTTCATCACCAGTAATACCATAATCCAGGCTCAGTAAAGGCATTGCTAAAAACAGTGCTAATGAAGCCCATAGAAAGATTTTCTTAAACAAATTTTCTTTCCCTTCGATTATGTACACAGGTTTGAAATCCT
>CAZGKN010000213.1:0-2669 GCA_964525915.1 uncultured Saprospiraceae bacterium
AGTACACTGAGCACCAATGTCAATGAATGACCAATGGTAAATGCAGTAACAAGTACCAAAATCTCTCTCCAATCCTTCCATATAAATACTATAGCCAGTGCTAAGATAAACAATTGATGATCCCAGGCACCAGCCCCCAATATATGCTCTACTCCGATCTGAAAATAAAACCAAAAATCACTCATGTTTATTTATTCTTCACCGCCAACTCATACACATCAATGACCGTCTTTAATGCTACAAACATGGGTTCCCGTCCTTCGTGACTCACTAAGTCATTATCATCATCAGTGATCGCATCTTCTACAAAGGCCAACAAGTCTTCTTCTTCAAAATTGTCAAAAAAAGCATCCAGCCGACTATGAAACTTTTTTGCTGTGGCAGCATTCATCAGCTCCCAGTTTGACTCTTCACATTTTTCAATGATATTTTGGGTCACCTGAGGCATTTCCGGAAAACGGGAATTATATAAACTATGAATTATAGAAAATAAAAAAATCAGATAATCATGCTCTTCTACCGTCAGCAAATTAAAGTTCTCTTGTGCCAGATACGCTGCGATCGCTGGCTGTTGGCCGGAGAGTTGCCTGAGCAGCGCCATGCCATCATCGTCATTCTCCGACTCCTTGTCTATCACTGCATCAATTTGTGTCGCTTTGAATTTCATCCTTTTTGATTGTGACTGCAATATCGTAAGAGTAGTTGAAATTTTTCTGCAATGCGGTAATTAAATCAAATTCAATCAAAATCAACAACCAGCCATTTTTTATTATATCGATTGCATTGCTCCCAGACTTTATATATTTGTACCTGACTTATACGTCTTATAAAGATGAAATCAAATTTTTTTCCGGCTTATGTAAGCCTAATATGTATCTTCTTTCTTGCATTGACAATAATTCCAGCCTGCAAACCTGAACAAAACAAGAAACAGAAAGGTATAGATGATCCAATACTGACAGAACTCAACAGTGCGATTAAAAAGAATCCTCAATCAGCCGATCTGTATTTTAAACGAGCTCAGTTCTATTATGGTTATCAGGGTTATGATGAAGTGATAGCTGATTTGTCTAAGGCAATCAAACTGGATTCATTGCGTCCACCCTATTATCATTTATTAGCAGATACTTATCTCAATTATTACCAATCCAGGAATGCTTTACTGACGATGCAGAAAGCTTCAGGCATGTTTCCCGATTCGATTCCTACCCTGTTAAAGCTGGCTGAGTTACAGATCACACTGAAGACGTATGATGCGGCAATGCAAACTCTGGAAAGTGTCGTCACCAAACAAAAGGGCAATGCACGTGCCAGAATCCTTATGGGTATGTGCCTGGAAGAGAGCAAAGACCCTGCAAGAGCTTTATTAGCCTATAAAAAAGCAACTGAACTGGATCCTTATTTAATTGATGGTTGGTTGAAAGCCGGCATTCTTTCTGACGAAATGAAATTACCTGATGCAGAAAGTTATTTTAAGACTGCTCTTCGGATCGATAGTGCATCCTACGAAGCGAATTATGCACTGGCAATGCATTATCAAAACCACAAAGAAGATGATAAAGCACTCAAACAATACGAAAAGACAAGTGCCATGTTTCCCAAATTAGCCGAACCCTATTACAATCAGGGTGCGATCTATCTGACCAGAGATAGCCTGGATAAGGCATTGTCCTTTTTTAAATTAGCCACTGAAGTAGATAAGATTTATGCAGAGGCTTACTATGCGATGGGCGTTATCAAAGAAATGCAGGACAAAAAGCATGAAGCTTATGTCTTATATTCACAGGCCGCTGCAATCAAACCCAAATACAAGTTGGCTGTGGATGCGGCCTCCCGGTTAAAACCAGCAAAGTAATTTAAATGAAGGAATATGCCTTATTACTGGTTTGATAAGACAATAAAAGAGATAAGTATTATGTTACTAAATTTTTTAATTTTACCCTTTCTGCACTAAAAGAAACTGGATGAAGAGTTTTAAAAGCACATTAAATTTAGCCGGTTGGCTGACCTTCGCGATTGGATTTATTGTTTACATCTTTGCGGCTGAGCGTACTGGCAGTCTTTGGGATTGTGGCGAATTCGTATTGGGAGCTTATAAACTACAAGTTGTCCACCCACCCGGAGCGCCATTGTTCCTGATGATCGGAAGGATATTTGCGTTGATTGGTGATGCTTTCTCTGCAAATCCCAGTAATATAGCTTTTGCGGTTAATTTGATGTCTTCATTGTGTACTGCATTTGCAGGAATGTTTATCTGCTGGACTACAATGTACCTCGGCAAGATCATGCATGTAGGTCGCGAAGGAGAAGAGAAACCCGAATTTTTCATTCCTTTAGCTTTAGCCGGTATCGCAGGTGGTCTTAGTGCAGCATTCTGTGCATCAGTATGGTTTTCAGCCGTCGAAGGTGAAGTATATGCGATGTCCACATTCTTTACTACACTTACATTATGGGCATTACTGAAATGGTATTATCTGCCGGATACGAAGGATAGTGATCGGTGGATTGTGTTTTCAATTTTTATGGCAGGTTTATCCATCGGTGTACACTTATTGAGTATCCTGACTTTCCCTGCTTTGGCTATTTTTGTTTACCTGAAGAAATACAAGACCTTTACATGGAAAGGCTTCTTTGTTGCACTAATTTCTGGTTTAGTGGTACTGGGTATA
>CAZGKN010000214.1:0-2646 GCA_964525915.1 uncultured Saprospiraceae bacterium
TTTACTTTAATTTCTGATGCTACAGGATTTGACGTAATCATGGGATCAAAAACTAAATTCTTACTACCAAATTGCACCTGAAAACCTGATTGTCCAAGATAACGTACTGTCATGATTGTATAAGCTATGTTTTACTAATTTATATTATAGTTGCCTTATATGTGTTATGTATTGGAAACCAAATGATTTTATAAAAAATGTATATAATTAATACTGATGGTTTACCTAATACCGAACTGCAAAGGTACGATTTTTTGCTTAAATAGAAGTAAGTTGTTTGCTTTAACGCAATATTAATAAATTCTCGCTTTATCGCAAGGTGTTTTAATTGACGTTACCCATCTTGACTACTTCGATTTTGAGTTCGACAGTATTTCCGGGATTAAGTGGTAGCTCATTTATCTCTGGTATCGCTTTATGTGATGGCACACCGGCAGGAAAATTATTAATTATTCCCAATATAAGTTTTCTGATAACTGTCAGATCTGATGCTGTGATTCTGCCATCACCATTTACATCCGATGCTATAGATTGATATGATCCTTTAAATGTTTCTAACCCTAAAATATGACGTTGAATTAAAACAACATCCAGCGTGGATACATAATCAATATAATTTTTTGTGCCTTCGAGTATGACTACCGGATTAGCCATTTCCGGATACTGATCGGACGGATAACTAAATGAATATATTTGGTCAGCATTTCGCTTAATTTCTATCTTTGGGGAGGTTTCATTTTTAGGTGTTAAATAAAAATGGATGTCGCTTGCTGCCGATGGAGTTGCTTTATGGAAATCGGGGTCAAAGATAAATGTGGTAGCCAATGGCGTGATTTTCTTGCTTCTTGCAGTAGCTATCGCTTTATCTAAATCCTGAAAAAATACCGGATATTGCATGGAATGATCCGGGGCTATCACCACAAAGGACGGCGTACCATACCATGAGCCATAAATACCACTTTTAAATTCATTGGATAGGGCTGTAGCACCACCATCAACGCTGATAGCTTTCATCGTCTGGTGATATTGATTTTCGAAGGCAATTACCTCAGGGTTATAATCCGAGGGAATGTTGGTTATACTAAAGAACTCAACATCTTGTTTGCCTTCACCATAATCGATATATTTTTGCTGCCAGTATGGAGCATTAGCAATACATGGCGGACAAGTGGTAAAGAAAAATTTGATGACAACAACTTTGTTTTTATTTAGATAATCATCATACAGATTGTGTACTTGTCCGTGCGCATCTGTAACTGTAAAATCGTGCATATTTTGACTAAAAAGAATTGAATTAGCCATCATGCATAAAACGAAGGTAAGTAAGTATGCTTTCATGATCCGTTCAGTATTGATAATTATACTACAAATATATGATGTTTTATTTTATTTGTATAAAAAAATGTGTTAAAGAGGTTGAATTGTTGCAATTTTTGTATAATTGCAAGATATATTTTTATTTATGCAGATTAGAAGAGCATTGGCTGGCATTTTGATACTGATAGGTATAGGCTTTACCCTTGGATTTTGTAAGGTCGATATGTGGGGTTTTTTCGGGCACAGACTGATTAATAGGATGGCTGTATTTACCTTGCCACCCGAGCTTTTTGGCTTTTATAAAAAGCATATTGAATACATGACAGAACATGCTGTAGATCCAGACAAGAGGCGCTATGCAACTAGACACGAGGGACCAAGGCATTTTATTGATATCGACAAATGGGATAAAATCCCTTTTTCCAATGTACCCCGCGATTTTGAAGAAGCCATCATCAAGCATTGTCGTATTCGATTGGTTTCTGGTAGGGATTCCTTATATTTCGATAAGTTAATTACGGGTGATTCGGTGACTCTGACCATGAATTATATGGGAGGAATCCGACTTTCAGTTGATTATCCGACATTTGTCAAATATTGGAAAAAGGTAATTAAGCCACTCTATTATGAAGATGAATGGAGACTCTCCGGTTATGATTTTGATGAGTTATTTGGTACGACATATTTTCAAAAGAATAAAGTTGACATCTTGATTGAGGATCACTTTTCAGAACAAGGTATAGTTCCATATCAGATAGAAATGCATCTAACAAAGCTCACTTACGCATTTGAAAAGAAGGATTTACAGTCTATTTTACGACTTTCAGCCGAATTTGGCCATTATATTGCTGATGCACACGTACCATTACATACAACCGAAAACTACAATGGGCAGTTGACTAATCAGGTTGGTATTCATGCCTTTTGGGAATCTGCTATTCCCGAGATGTTTGCTGAGAAAGAATTTGATTTTTTTGTCGGGAAGGCAGAGTATATTGAAAATCCTAAAGATTATATCTGGCAGATTATTACGAAGGCGCACAGTCATTTAGACAGTGTGCTTGCGATAGAGCTGAGGCTGAGCAAAACTTTTGACAGTGATAAGCAATTCTGCTATGATGAGCGACTCGGCAGGACAGTTCGTATGCAATGCCGTGAGTATGTAGAAGCGTACATGCGTGCGATGGGCAACATGGTCGAGGAACAAATGCGTTCAAGCATCATTGCCGTTGGTTCATTGATTTATACAGCTTGGGTCAATGCAGGTCAACCAGTTTTGGATGCAGATAGTCAGTTTGAAGTTTATTCACCTCCGATAGTACCTGATGT
>CAZGKN010000215.1:0-2559 GCA_964525915.1 uncultured Saprospiraceae bacterium
ATCTTTCATGTGTACATATTCCATATCGCGATCAACACTCAATTCGATCCTTACCTGTATTTTATCACCCGGCTTCAAAATGGTTTTATCCGCAATTAATACCAGTTGATCACCTTTGTCGGTCTTTTCTATTTTATACAACCTTTTATTGAGTTTCAACGGAGTATCTTGGAAGGTTTTTACATTATCAAGCGTTTCAAAATACTGATAATAAGCTGCGCCCCAGGCTACAGACTTGTTATTATTGGTCACTTTTATAGTTGACTGATCATTAGTAATGGATTCGGCTGGCCAGGATTTTTTAATATATCCTGTACCTGATTCTGTTGACTGTGTCGAAGTGTTCAATAATTCCTTACCAACCATTATGACCGGCTGCGTGCTTTCTGTCACCCAGCTACTGATATTGTTGCTCTCACCTTGAATCAACAGAGCATAGATAGCAGCTGCTGTTCCTTTAGATGTACTCCAGTGGTTGGTCTGTTTATTTTTTAGCAACCACATCTTCATCTTGTCCAACTCATTTTTCTTAGGTGAGGCTTCATTAAAAAATTCAATCAATAAAGCATGCCGCTCTATCGGCAACTGATACCAGTAAAAGCCATTGCCTTCATTCCAGTACATGCCCATTTCATCACTTTGAAACGAACGTTCCCTCAATGATTTTATGATACTATCTGCTATATTATCGTTATTTCTCTTGAGTATAAGGCCAATCATTGCCTGAGAATAAAGATTTCGATTAGTCCAGTATTTCTGTCCCTGATTATAATAATACTTGATGGCTTCATCGGATATCTGTAACGGCTTTACATGACTAAAAAACGATCTGATATAAAGGTACTGAATACTAAGCTCATCGAGATGATCATCCTGTAAATTGCCTCCATATTTCTTAATATCTATTTTTAGCTTTTGATATCTTTCATTTACACTTTCGTCCATATATTTAAGTCCAGATGAAATAATATCTGACCAGTCAGCGTCATTCATAGACATAGCACCGAGATGAATTAAATGTCCAATATTTTCAAGGATTAACTGCGTGATATATACATTATCCTTACCGCCACTAATCCAAGGGAAGCCTCCATTAGGAAGCTGTCTTTCCTTTAACTTTTGAATAGTGGTACGCTTTTCATTGCCCAATCTGTTGAGGTCAAAAAGGATGGCAATATTCCGTTTTTGTTCCGATTCAGACAGTGCCTGTTGTACCCATGGCGTTTCTTCAAGGATGGCATTTTTTAACTCTTCATTTTTAGACAAATTACTTACTAGGGCATCTTTATCTTTTACTTGCCATTGATCAAATACTGCTTTAATTTTAGGGTGTGCATTGGCTATAGCCGAAGCCAATACATTTGCATACATGCGGTCTATAAGTGTCTGTGTACTGGCATTAGACGACTCCTGGATGTAAGGTAATGCCTGGATTGCATACCATACCGGGCTCGCTGTATATTCAAATGTATATTTAAAATCTTTTTTAGTTTTTGAATTATTGTTTTTAAATGCTTCAAAGGTAAAAGTCCTTGTTGTATTTCCAGCCACCCAAAATGGAAGCGTTTCTGTTACCAAAGTACGATTTGTAACCACTGGAATAGTATTTTCCTCTGCATCTGAAAAGCTATCAGCAATAGCCGTCACCCTGTACGTTATTGCATTGTATTTCGTATCTGGTACTACAATCTTCCAGTTTACATTTTCAGAATTGCCTTTCACAACGTCAAAAGGAACGCTGACATCGGATTTAACCAGCTCATTTGTTATATCTTTCATTGTAATAGCATCCCACAACTGGATTTTTGCACTTCCTTTAATTTTCTTATCACTCAGATTTGATACTTTTGCATTGATAGATGCCATATCACCATCACGCAAAAATCGCGGTGCATTAGGCAATATCATCAGATCCTTTTGTGTCTGAACAAAACGTTCGTCATAACCGATTTTTAAATCCTGTGTATGCGCCATAAGCATGAGTTTCCACTTTGTAAGTGCCTCATTCATTGTATAGCTGAGTATTAGGTTTCCTTCAGCATCCGTTTTGATATCAGGATAAAAAAATACTGTTTCCTTGAGGTTAGTCCGTGGTTGTACAAGTGGTTGTTCGTCTTTAATCTCTGGACTTCCACCACCTAAAGGTTGCTGATCATCCTTGACTTCATCCATATTAGAACTTGATGCCTCTGCCAATACTGCCGGTGAAGGATGTGCCATATCCCGACCAGACGGTGCACTTTTCATCATCATTGCTGATCGCTCTCTTACTCGTCCGCTTCCATAATAATAACTGTTTCCCATTAGGCTTATCAACTCAGGATATTCTATATCTGCGTAATCTACAATCTCTCCATTGTCATAAATATAGTAAAGGCCACGCTTCATTTCAAAGCTTGCCGTTTGCCATTGTCTCCCTATATAGCTCGTAGGATAGAATGAGCTACGCCAGTATTGCCTTACAAACTGATCCAAAGAAGCATCATACATGGCAGCAAGCACCTCAGCTACAACTTTCTCCTTATTCAAACCACTGATTTTAATATTGTATTTTTCCTG
>CAZGKN010000216.1:0-2497 GCA_964525915.1 uncultured Saprospiraceae bacterium
TTAATATTTTTTTAGTTACCATTCCATTTACCGACTGAAGACAGACGAAATACGCACCTGGTTTAATATCTCTTGTATCTATCTGCCAATTATTTACACCAGCTGTGAAATCTCTTACTTCAGTAGATCTGACCGGAACCCCGTATGCATTTAAAATGGTTTCCCGGCCCTGAAATGTTTTCGTAGCAATCAACATACTATTTAGATTATTTCCCTGACCAACTACTGTGGGTGAAATGTCCCATGCACTGATTATGTCTATACCCTTAACTGCCAAACTACTGGTAGAGTAAAAAGAAGCCGCTGCATTTTCCAGTTTTGCAGTACAGGTAGCATAATCATTGAATGGTGTGATACGATAGTAATAGGTTTTTGCATCCCGTAGTGTATTAGCAGGGATAGTATAGGAGTTCGTTTTTGTCTCTACAAAGATGGTTACGCGTTCATTAAATGTAGGTGTGATCGAATATTCCAGGAAATACCTTGTAGCTCCCTGTACTGGTTGCCAATCGATGGTAATCGCTGCAGTATTTAATACAGCCTGGCCATTAATCGGGTAAACAGGAGTAAAATCTTGTCCAACGGTTTCACTGGGTGGTGTATAAGGCGTACCACGCAAAAATGCCCGTCTGGATGAATTATAATCAGCCAACATAATCGCACTTTGGTTTGCTGTGAATAGATAATCACCACAATCAAAAAAATAACCCATATAATTATTCTGCATAGGTCTGACGGTATCCAGATTCTTGTCAATAATTATCTTATCAAATGGCTTACAATTGGGCCAACCAAAGCCAAAGTTGTAATCCGGAGGTGTGTCACAAATCAAATCTGCTGATGTCTTACAATTCGATCTGTTTGCCCACTCTATGAACTCACCACTGCATGGGACATAAGTCTGTACCATTGGATTACTAATATTTGAATCAAAATAAGGACAGCCTTCCCAACCATAAAATGTGTGTCTGAGACTAAAGAAATGACCAAACTCATGTGAGCCGGTATGTGTAAATGAGTTAATTTCCGACTTGGGTAATACCACATAATCTCCATTAGGCTGATAAAATCCAAGTACTCCATCCTCCCCACTTTTACCTGTGATAAAGAGATTCAGTGCTTTATTATCTTTATTAGTAACTAATTTTGATGCCTGCGCACTTGACATAGGGTCATTATATATCTTTGAATCTGCGATATTATGAAATTCGCCTTTCAGATAAAACTGAATATTCAGTGGTTTATAATTCGTGTTCAGCTTGCAAAGCCAAAACAAAATCGAGTGTTTTCCCACACCCCCCGTTCCGTCATCCAATGTCACTATATGAACTTTGACAGGTACATATACGACTGCATTATTGCGAATGTCCAGGTATTTACCGGATTCCTCGATATTTTGTTTCAATGCATCTGTGTACATATCCTGCTGTGCTATCGTAACTCCACAACGACCTAATACTGACTGCGAATTAAGGCTATTTATAAATAGAAAACCCAATATCAGAAGCACCAACTTATTCATCACAATAAATTAAATTTATTATCAATTATAAGTGCACAAGATAAGGCATTTCTAAGCACATATTAAAATTACTTTATTTAATTGGACTTTCTAAAGCATATCCCTTAATTTTGTGGCTTCAAAAATTAAAATACAAATCATAATATGAGCAAAGTAACAGTAGTCGGCGCAGGTAATGTAGGCGCCACTGTCGCCAATGTCCTGGCGCATGAAGATTTCCTGGATGAAATAGTATTGATAGATATCAAAGGTGACATGGCCCGTGGAAAAGCATTGGACACATGGCAACAAGCACCTATCGATGTATATTCGACCACATTGCGCGGAACAGAAGATTATGCTGAGACAGCCGGATCGGATATCGTAGTTATTACAGCCGGACTACCTCGCAAACCGGGGATGTCAAGGGATGATCTTATTTCTACAAATGCCGGTATAGTCAAGTCTGTCACCAGCAGCATCCTGCAATACTCTCCAAATGCTATTTTAATCATCGTTTCAAATCCGCTCGATGTGATGACTTATGCTGCACATAAGGCAAGTGGGCACAGTGCCGCAAAAGTAATCGGCATGGCCGGCATCCTTGATACCGCCAGATATCGTGCTTTTATCGCCAGTGAGCTCAATGTCTCACCGAAAGAAATTCAGGCTATACTGATGGGTGGACACGGAGATACTATGGTTCCGCTACCGCGCTATACCACTGTTGCAGGTATTCCTGTCACTGACTTAATCTCCGAGGACAGATTAACAGCAATCGTAGAAAGAACAAAAAAAGGTGGCGGAGAACTTGTCAACCTGATGGGCACATCAGCCTGGTATGCACCGGGAGCTGCTGCAGCACAGATGGTCAGTTCAATCCTGAAAAATGAGCGCAGAGTATTCCCTTGTTGTATAAAACTTGAAGGACAATACGGAATTGACAATGTCTATCTGGGTGTACCTGTAGTCTTAGGCAGGAATGGTGTGGAAAAA
>CAZGKN010000217.1:0-2497 GCA_964525915.1 uncultured Saprospiraceae bacterium
GTCTGTGACTGTGCGTTTAAGCGTGATATACTTAAACACAATAGTACTAAAATTATGTATGAATATTTATTCATGGTAAAAGGTTTTTGGAAAAAAGAATTTTATCATTTACCCATAAAATTAACAATGGCACATCTAAGGTTTTACCCTCAAATGTGCCACTGCTCATGATTACTCTATAAACGATTATTCTACAATAATCATCTTCTTAGTAGAAGAAAAGTCTCCTGATTTTAATGTATAATATACCACACCAGAAACACCCAATTCCTGCTTGCTGATTTGGATTGTATTCAATCCTTTCACACCTTTAATTTGGTACTGATTAATCTTTTTACCTAAGACATCATGTATTGGCAAGGTAGCTTCAGCTGCCACAGGCAGATAGAAAGAGATACCTGTCTGCGCAATAAATGGATTGGGCTCATTCTGATAAAGAACTACTTCATCACCACCAGCCTTATTAAATCTTAATGATACATTGCCTACTCTATACTCGGCATCATAAGCCTCAGCTTTAGTAATATCGGAATTAATAGCTAAAGCTTCTTCTAAATTGCCTGCTGACTTTGCCTTAAACAGCATAGTAAATAATACTTCGCCAGACTGGATTTCAACCGGATTTTTGGCTGCATAACTCATCGTTACTTTAGCCTTATCGGCAAATAATCCCACTTGATTGATGTCTAAATTAAATACACCCGGTTCGATATTTACCAATTCGAGATTACCCGTATTCATCGTCATCTGATAGCCCAAAACAATTTGATTGCCATTACTGACACATGGTACAGAAATAAATTCATCCTTTACAAAAGAACGTGCCTCTACTCCCAAAACGAGTGAATTATTTGTTCTTTGTTCAGTAGAAGGCTGACGTAAATCCAGCTGTACACTTGAGTTAACATCTCCAATTTTTACAGCGACAAAGTCCTGTTTAACCTTGTTATCATCGATACGTACATACTCATATTGTTCATTGTAAGGCATGACATTAGGCATGCTCATGGTCTGGTTTTTGATAGGGAATCTCCAGCTCTCATTTTTAAACTCAGACTTAACTCCCAGAATCACTTTTCTGATTTCTGTCAAGTCAGATGCAGAAATTAATCCATCATTATTAGCATCAGAAGCTATCAATTGGTATGGATCTGCAAATGTCTCCAGACCTAAAATATGCCTTTGAATCATCACGATATCTAAAGTACTAACACCATTCAGATAAGCATCCTTCTTAATAGTATGTACCCTATAATCCACATCCGATTGTACTTCCATACTATAATCCCCAGTCTTGTCTGTAACAAATTGCTTAGGATACTCAGGCACTGTACTTTCAAAGATTACCATGGCATCGCTCACGTTATTGCCTGTAGCCGTAGCTACATGACCTGAGATAATACGATTGCCGCCACATCCGATGACCTTAAGTTGTGATTCGCAAAAGTCTGTATTCCAAGCTTCATCCCATACACTTACCTGTACAGAAAAATCTCCACATGAAGTCCATATTTTGCCTGAGCTTCTTATCGATGGTATCCATTTCTGAGCTTTACCTGACTCATACTCACTCTTAGTAGCGATCAAACTACCATTCGCTCCCGCTTTAAAATAATGCTCTTCATTGAGTTTTGCATACACAGGAGCGACCTGATCAAATGTAAAGTAAAGTTTATTTTGAGGTGAACAATTGTCAAAAGCTCCCTTATCAAAGTCCTTGGCCCAAATCTCAACCATCTTAGGGTTAGTCTGCATGATCGCTGTACTCAGTTGTACACAATACGGTGTAGGTGCTTTTTTATCCACCACCTTGACTGTACTCTGACACTGATTAACATTACCGCAACCGTCAGTAATTTTCCAAGTTACCTTGTGCTGGATATTTTCTGCCGGTAAGGTGAATGCCGGCAACTTGACGCTCTCGCCGCTCGCTTTAGTAGGTTTGACGTAGGTCACATACACTATGTCCTCAAGTGGAATACCCGGGTACTGTGATGCCAATTGCTGCCATACTGGATTAATCTGGCCATTAATCAGCTTAGGTTGTGCTACCCATTGATTTGCCCAAGCTTTATTTACAAAACTGGAACCCAATCTGTCCACTGTGCCATTGGCCCATCCATCAAAGAATACTTGCCACTTAACCCAGCTTTCTTCAGCACAGATTAATGAATCTTTCGCATACGCCTCTAAGGCTACACTTCCTTCGCATCCACCAAGTGGGTTATTAGCATTTGGAGCTGCTGGAAATTCCTGATCCTTACATACTATCGATGGATCGATATCATCTTTAAATGCATAATAATGGATAAATGGACCTATCTCGTCACCTGTGCACCAGCTTTTATAAGTATAAGAAACCTTCCATTTTTTGCAAGCGCCATCTTCAAATAAGAAAGTATCTATTTTAACTGTTTCACCTACGATTTCACATTGACCATAATTGGTAATTGGCTTCTTTATCTTAGGATTACTGCTATTTCTGGCATCATCTAAG
>CAZGKN010000218.1:0-2404 GCA_964525915.1 uncultured Saprospiraceae bacterium
TTCAGATCACACGAATTAGCTGCCCGGGCACTGGAAAATGGTGTTTTTGACGAAGGAATAGCACCCATAAGTGTTTCTCAGATCTCAGTAGTAAATGATCAGCGTACAGAAGTTAATTATACGGTATCAGAAGATGATGGAGTCAGAAAAGATACATCAATTGAATCTCTAGCCACTTTAAAACCCGTATTTGCTAATAATGGGTCTGTAACTGCAGGGAATTCAAGTCAGATGTCTGACGGAGCTGCATTTGTGTTGGTAGTAAGCGATGAAATAGTAAAAAAATATAATCTCAAGCCTTTCGCCAGATTGCTTTCATGCAGTGTAGGTGGCGTGGATCCACTGTATATGGGTATAGGCCCGGTATGCGCTGTTCCTAAAGCTTTAAGACAAGCTAATCTAAGCCTGAATGACATCGAAATAATAGAACTGAATGAAGCTTTCGCTTCTCAATCATGCGCTGTGATTTCTGAATTGGGGATGGATATTAATAAAGTGAACGTTAATGGTGGCGCTATCGCCCTGGGACACCCTTTGGGTTGTACAGGGGCTAAACTGACGATTCAGGCCCTTCACGAAGCAAGACGGAGAGGCGAAAAGTATGCCATGGTAACAGCCTGCGTAGGTGGTGGACAAGGAATTGCCGGAATTTTCGAAGTATTACAATAAACTAAATAAATCGGGTAAAACGAATACTTTTTAATTTATCGGTCCCGGGTATACACACTCCAGGGGATGCTTTGATATTTATTTTCACCAAAGTAATGCATGATCTTGATAAATTTTTCCGGTTCGATATATCCCTGAATCGCTTGAATGATATTCTGATCTTCATCCAGAAAGATTACACTGGGAAAGCTTAAGCGGCCACCGGATAATTCAAGCGCGAGCGCGTTATATCCACGCCTTCCTGAGTTAATGTAATTGTACATTTTATCATTAAAGCGAACACTTTCTTTGCGTTCAGCATTGAACTTGACAGGATAAAAGCGTTTATTGATATAATTGATTACTTTGGGATCATTAAAAGTGTTCTGCTCCATTACTTTGCACCATCCACACCAATCCGTGTACAGATCAATTACTATCTTGCGCTTTTCGACTTTATTTAATTCGATAGCTTCTTCCAACGTGTACCATCGAATACGCTTTTCAAGTTTATTATTAGTATTGAGTACTTTCGATTGTGCAGAAGCTTCACCTAAGGCAAAGAATAAGCAAATCAAACTATACAATACACCTTTATAGACTTTCATTTTATAAAGAATTACTACAAATTAACAGCATTGGCACAATTTATACTACATCTGAGATGAGTTTTCACTATGTTTTAATATTACTTTAACTATTCATTAATCTTAAACTGATCAAACAGAAGGATTTATAAATCTATACAACTTGTCATTTTTACTTAGGTTAATGCTTTTGGTACTTCCAAATTTAAGTTGTGGAGCCAAAATGTCTCCGCTTAATGATTTATTTGTATTTACTATCTTTCGTACTTCATCCCAATTGCCGGAATCTAGTAGTGACTGTAGTGTAATGCTACCACCTTCGACTAACAACTTGCATATATTTAACTCTTTATACATAAATCTGAGTAGTAGATTCCAGTCAAATTGTCCTGATGAATTTTTAAAATCATTAGGTGATAAATAGAGCGTCTCCCCAGATAATGAATTAATCTTTTTTCCGGCAAAAAATGTTTTGGACCTTGAGCTTAAAATGATTCGTAGCGGTGAACTGCCCGGCACCAACCGGACATTCAACTGAGGATCATCATATTCCAGAGTGTTACCACCGACCAGAATTGCATCCACTTCAGTCCTCCATTTGTGTACTAGTCTATTGGTGCTCTCATCAGTAATAAATAACCTTTCCTGTGTATTGCCAATAATGCCATCTAAAGTTTGCGCCCATTTAGCAATTACATAAGGCCGCTCCTGAAAATGATTGATCAGAAAAGGTTTTATCAGCTTGTCGATATTTGACACCGGCAGATGTTCATAACTTATGCCAGAACTTGCCAGTTTTTCTAAACCTTTACCTTTTGTGACCGGGTGAATGTCATAAGCTCCGAAAAATACTTTTTCAGGTCGATAGGTTGCTATCAGATCTGCACAGGGAGGTGTCTTTCCCTGATGACCACAAGGTTCTAATGTGACATAAAAGATACAATCTGAATCGATTATCTCTCCATTCTGAATTGCAACATTGATTGCATTCACCTCAGCATGAGCCTCACCAAATCTCTTATGGTACCCTTCTCCGATGATTCTGCCTTTATTTGTTATCACGCATCCAACCAATGGATTGGATTTCACATCCTTTCCACCTAGTAGAGCCAATTCCATCGCTCTTTTCATAAATAATTCATGCCCTAGTTGCAGAATTTTCACCATTT
>CAZGKN010000219.1:0-2393 GCA_964525915.1 uncultured Saprospiraceae bacterium
TTCAGATTCATTCATTGTATTATCACGGTTCAAATCTTCACCATCAGGATATTGAGTATAAGCATTGATAAACTGACTGTTTCCGGAAGCTACCGGTGAGTTGCCATTGGGATTATTAATGTTTTTATATCGCTGTAATATGCCTTGACCGTTTTGCTCAAAAGATTCATCACGATAAGGAATAAAATTATCGTTAGCAGGATCTGTCTGTGCTTTAATATATACTTGTGAACCTGTACCAAAATTTGCGCCCAGCATACTGACATAAGGAGAAAACTTAGTTTTTTCATCTTCATCACGCAATCCATCAAATCCTACATCCTGATAAGGTCGGCTGGCCGGGTCATTGTTAAATGCATTGGTTACCTGCAATGGATTGGCAGGCACTCTTCCCCAAACGGTATTATTATCAACCGGTGCGCTGAAGTTGGGAGGGGGGGGCAATCTATTTTTTATAAACGGATCCTGCATCCAAAACTCTATGTACTCAATATTTGCAGATTCAAAATCCGTTTGATCAATATTGCGCATCATACCACCCCAGGCCTGTTGCGGATTGATTAATTTTCCATTTCCGTTTATTCTAGTATTTCTTGCTTCAAAATTATATGGGCCACGGTCTTTTGGATAATATGCCATGTCAAAGGTTGTGAGTAAGCCTTCACCTAACTGCAAACCTTTTCTTGGAAAAATTTCTCGTTGAAAAACCTGTCTGGTTTCAGGTTTTGATAATTCATTCAAATCATTGCGTAGCGGATTATTATTATTCCCTTTTTCCTGTAATACAGGCTCAATATTATACCAGGCAAGTTTTGCCCTGTTGAATCCACTGCTTGAGTCGTTGTTCAAAGCTGATTCAGGAAATAATGGCGCTGTTCCCGTTAAGTTATTATTGCCTTGTGGTATGCTAGCCAGCGCCCACCTGATTAATGGAAACCGCAAATCAATATTGGAGCGGGTGCCTTCAAAGTCATCAATATAAACCTGGCCACCTCTAGCTCTTGATTTGTTATCTTCTTTTAATCCGTTTATTTGTTTGGGGTGTCCCGGATTTAAATACGCAGCCTCGGCATAGGCTGTAATGGATGACATAGCTTTGGTAGAATAGAAAGGCAATTTGTCCAACCACTTTGTTAATCGTGGCCAATCGCTTCTGTAATCCATATCCACACCGTACATGGAGTTTCTGATGGGATCGTCACCATAAGATTGTTTTGTAAAAAAGGGTCTTTCGCTTAGTCGCTGCAAAGTAGCACCCAGCGTAAGTTTTTTACTTGCCAGATAATCGAAACGCATGCCCATAAAACTGCGTTGCTGCAAGCCAAATGTTTGATTCGTTTCATATTGAATATCGACAGGAATACCGGAACTCAGTACTGCTTGATTGGTAACTCGTAATGAACCAAGATCATAATTGATTTCATAATCTACATTTTCAATCAGCATTTGCCCATTTGCCATTACCCGCACCGATCCTCTTGGAATATTATAGCCCAATTGATACTCACCGCTTGCGGCATTGTTGCCAAATCCACCACTGCCATTTCCAAATCCATTGTTGCCGGCATATCCTCCATAACCACCCGCACTACCAGATGATTTTGATTTGCCCACCAGTTTAAATCTATTCAGATTTGTATAAGTTTGAGCAATCGCTTTTATGGTATCATATAAAGGATAATACAGGAACCTGTCTCTTCTGGCCTGATTAGGAAATACATAATCAAGATCGTGGCCAAAAGGCTCAAGTACCGGAAAGATGATGCGGCTTTGTTGTGATACAACGGTAAAGCTGTCTATAAAGTCAAATTTACCATCGGGCTGCGGGTCATTTTGATTGTTGAGCCGATCAAGATTCATTAAAGATATCAGTGGCTGACCGTTATAGGCAGGCAAAACACTATCAATAGGAAAATATCTTTTTTCGCCGAGGCTGGGTTCTTCATAGTTTACATCCAGCGAAAAATCCTGACGTTCCAACTGGCCATAACCTACCGAATATACATTCTTCATCATCAGATCCCATATTGGAAGATTGGTTCTTTGTGATGTAGCTTTCAGCATTTTGAGAAACAAAACTTTTTGTGAAGTTCCCGTAGAATCGGGTGGTACGTCTTGTGAGAACTCTCCTATCTGATAAGGCTTACCATTGTAAGTATATTGAATGGCTACACCCAATACTTCATCGGGCTGCAAAGGTTGATTGAGTGATATAAAACCAATTCGTTGATTTACGTAATATTCAGATGGGTTGAGTTTACGGGCATAGGTTTTTTCAAAATCCTGAACGGGAAGCAAATTAAATGGTGCAGCCGTTAATGTACTTTGTACTAATGAAGAATTTCTTGCAGCAGGATTGCTATAAAGCATTCCATAAAGTGCATTAGCATTGT
>CAZGKN010000220.1:0-2356 GCA_964525915.1 uncultured Saprospiraceae bacterium
GCTTTTTTTCAGCATAGCCCGAAAGCGCTAACCAAATTTATTCCTACCTTCTCTTCACTGTTCATTGATTTGAAGGACAAGAATGAAACTGAGCTTCAAGAAATAAAAAATGATTTACTTCGAGTCGCTCTCAATGTACAATATTTACAATTTCTCAAATCAATCGATGTCAGTATCCTGGAAAGAACTTTTACCGGTATTCATGAGGGAATGGATTGGAACCATTTTAAGATAATACTTGTTTATGCGCTAAGAAAGTCTGAGATAAATCGCGATATTTTTGATGATTTTATTGAAGATTTCCCACAAGATACTAAAAATAAGACTATGACAATCGCGGAACAATTAATACAAGAAGGCAAGAAAAAAGGTATCGAACAAGGTATCGAACAAGGTATACAACAAAAAACTATTGAATTTGTAGTCAAAAGTTTTGAAAGCGGAATTAGCATTCCGGTCATCACTAAAATTTCCGGTTTATCACAATCCGAGGTGAGAGCTATTCTTAACAAAAAGTAATTCCAGTCACAAATTTTTCCCTTTCCAATTAACCCTTCCGTTCAAAAACTCTGCTACTGCTATTCTATACTATACTTTCTTGAAAACTAAATTCATCGAATCCCTATGTATCTTTACGTCGGCAATGCGGTTAGAAAAATTATTCTACTACCCTGTAAAAGCGCTGCGTGGAATCGAATTGACACAAGCGGTGTATGACGGTCATGGATTAGTCGGTGACCGACAATACATACTGGCACGCCCGGATGGCACGATGCTCACACGTCGGAGCCACCCCGGATTGGCAGAAATATGGGTTGATGTCACTGAAAACCACCTACAATTCAGCAATTCACAGAATTCAGTGCACATTGATTTATTCAGTCACGGTAATACAGTACATGAGATTAATGTCTGGAAAAGAGTTGTCAAAAGTTACACCGTTTCCGACGTGGCTGATCAGTTCTTTTCCGATTATCTTGGTGAAACAGTCCGATTGTTTTCATTTATGGCGGAAGATGAGCGCGAAGCTGGCTTTCGTGATTCCCGCCCAATGCTGATCATTAATCTGAGTTCTGTGCGAGAATTAGAGCAGATAAGCAGGCAAATTATTGATGTACGTAGATTTCGTCCCAACATCATTACAGATACAGGAATTCCTTTCTCAGAAATGAAATGGAAGTCACTTACTATCGGTGATCAACAGTACCGGATAGAAAAACCCTGCACGAGATGTGTCATCATTAATCAGAATCCGGACAGTGGAAAGACAGACAGCAATTTACTTCGAACACTCGCTGATCTCCCGGCAAACAACCATATTCCGCTTTTCGGCCAATATATTTCACCTGAGCAATTATCCGGTCGGTTAAATACAGGTGATCCAATCAGGGTTTTGAAATAATTTCATTTTTTTACTTCATGATATCAGATAGTTTCTTATCTTTGCAGTCCAAAATTGAGTAGTTTAATAAATAGCATATGCTGATAATTAATGTAAAAGACGGTGAATCAATTGACAGAGCACTGAAGAACTATAAGAAAAAGTATGAACGTGCCGGTATCATCAAGCAATTGCGTAAGCGCAAACACTTCACTAAACCGTCTATAATTCGTCGTCAGGAAGTCCTGAAGGCAGTGTACAAAGAAGAGAAATACGGCAATACGATATAAGTCGTACATCCGGATTATCACTGGTGGGTTTTTAAATAAACTTGCTTTATAGATACAAGCATACCGATTGATACGGTATGCTTTTTTATTTGCCTATTCTACCGACCTGCACCCTTCTTCCAATCACTTTTTCAATTTCCTCCGTTCAGTTAATTTTCTGAATAGTTACATATTTTTTATATTTACTGTATTGTAGTACGCAGTAAACCTCATTCTATGGTACATAAATTACTTTCTTCCATTGCTATTTATTTGATGCTGATTTCAGGGCTTAGTGCACAGATACCGGCTGATCTTATCATCGGTGCGACCGTCACACCCATTATCGGAAAAGACTCTGTACTCCTTTCCTGGCCGGTGCAAGAAACCGGTGATATCCTCATTACCAGTCTGGATCATGGCTCTTCGTCATTTTTAGCGAAAGTATTAAATCCTGAAAACCAGGTAAAAATTTATGTAAAACGCGGCGAGTACCGTACCATAAAATTGAGCAATTCGGCAGATCAAAATAAAATTCAGTTACTCTGTCCTGCCAATTTTTATGTCCAGGCACCACAAAAAAAGAAAGTACTTTTATTAGTTACCCCTTTAATCGACACAGGCGCGAACAAATTAGTGGAACGATGGATTACTGATGCAGAGCTCGAAGGTTGGACCATTGAAAAAATTGTAATCAATGAAGACG
>CAZGKN010000221.1:0-2312 GCA_964525915.1 uncultured Saprospiraceae bacterium
TTTTAAGCTTCCACTTCTCAAGGTGATTCAGATCAAAAATTTCGGTTTCGCTCAATCCCAAATCATCTTCTTTATAATACACATTTAAGGTATTTTGATAATAAGATTTTATAGGGTTTTTAAAAAAGTCCGTCAACTGTTTTACAGTTATCTCCGTGATATTTTCCGGCAAAGAAGCAGATACGGTATTATATTTATTATTAAAATCTTGTGTCTGAATAAGGTAAGAATAAAGATCCGGTGTGTCAGGATGATTGTACTTCCGACTATAACCATGCAAAGGATGTTTTTTTATAAAAGTATCTCTGACTTTGTCGCGGTTTTCACTATGCTCGCTGATGAAATCCACCAGCTCATCGACTAAGGTGGAAGGCGGTATAGAACTGTTATCTTTTACACTTTGGCCTACGTAGCTGATATAAAAATGTGATTCTGCCGAAAGTAACGTTTCAAGCATGAGATGTTTATCATTTTCCTTGATATTCCTGTCCCCTTTCCTTGGATTTTTTAACATCAGGTCAAAGCTCACTCGATTGTCCTGACGTGGAAATTTGTCAAAATTCAACCCCAATAACGCTACAACTTTAAATGGAATACTACGCATCGGTATCAGAGAACAAAAGGTAATACCACGGCTCGCATACGTGTGTGCACGGCGTGCATTGGACAATACCGGCATAAAGTGATCCCTAAACACTTCATAGCTGATCTCCTGATTAAATATATCAGCTACTAAATTGTATCTGCTAAGCTGGTGCTGTAACTGGCGATAGCTGTCATCCTGATCATCCTCGCCGTCACCTATGAAATACGATATTAGGTACTGAATATAAGTGGCCCATTCAGTGAGATTTCTGGCTACCTTCCTTCGTTCTAATGATTGTCGTAAGCTATAGACAAAATGCATAAACTTAGTCACCTCTATACCTTCGCTACCTTCCACTATATCCAACGGAAAAAAGCTTTCAGCACCTGACCCATATCCATCGCCACCACTCATACAGAGCCCATACATCAGCCGTTGCATACCGTATTCCCAGCTTACATACCTTGTTTCGTCAGCTAAACTTCCGCTAAATCCAAACCGGATATTTGCCTTGTCAATCCAGTTGCGAATGGTTGTTGTGTCATTGATTCCAAATTGTCGTCTGATAGATGAAAAGTCCAAAAGCCGCAATACATTTTCAGAAGTAAAGTCACGTTCAGTTATTTCCATAATATTCTTCAATGCATTGGCCAGACTATCAGTATCAACAAAACGCTCATCTGCTATGGAATAGTTGAATCTGTAAGGTGCATTATCAAAGACAGCACGGATATAAGATGCATACATGTCAATATCCGAGACCATGACGACTATATCACGTGCAGACAGCGAGTCAGGTTTGCCATCTGCGAGGTGTACCAGATAATTATACAGCACTTCCACTTCCCTAATAGGGTTGTAGCAGGAATTGATCGTGATGCTGCTATCATTTATATCATTTTCTGTAAATGTTATTCCATCCTTTTGATTATAATAAATAGAATTTTGAATTTTATGCAGCAAATTATCTTCCCGTGGTGGCACCAAAGCAGTTTCCTCATAATAATTGAGTGTATCCTCATCCTCAAAGAGCATCAAAAAAGTATCCTGAATCAACTTTCCCCAACCTACGAGCAACGGATTGGCGGTGAGCAAACTATCTTCTAAAGATATTCTGCCTTTTCGCCTCATATAATCCAGAAATTTTTCCTGTTTATCATCAAACCAATAATCCTCAGGTGCTGGATTTTGCATCATGAATTGAATCTGGATTACTTTTGCCACCTCGCTTATCAACTGAATATGATAATGTGTAATCAAACTAAGGCCAAAAAAGTACAATACAGGTAGTTTTTTCTGTAGGGAATTTACCTTTTCAGGGCTCTTTAATGCTTCTAAAATATAGTTGCTCACGATGGTTTTGTCAGGAAAATGGTCACCTGCCATCGTTCTGGCTCGTTTCCATAGTGCTTTTTGCCAGTCATCATCACCTATATCATCGTTCCACGCCTTAATTACATCCGATCGATAAATCTGGTACTGATCAAACAAATCTGCCATCTTCTCTGCGAGTGCCAGCCGTTTGCGTGCATCCTGATGTCCACGCACTGTATAATAATCTGCAATTTCCGGATATTTATTTACAAAATCTGCTTCCTCTAATGCCATATACAGAAGCCATGTCAAGTCATCAGACGATATAGATTCTTGATATTGCCCATCCAGTGCTCTATATATTTTATGGATGGCGTCATTGGGCTTGATGAAGTGGATATTGGCCGCAATA
>CAZGKN010000222.1:0-2290 GCA_964525915.1 uncultured Saprospiraceae bacterium
GCTGTGGTGGTTATGGCAGGAATCAATATCATCGAAAACCTTAAATTGGGTTATTCGTATGATATAACTACCTCAAAACTAAAAGGATATCATAGTGGAACCCACGAGATAATGTTAGGTTATTGCTATCAGATAAAACCTAAGGTAATTCCTGTACTCAGAAATGTAAGATTTCTCTGATTTAGAAAATTTAAAAATATATAGTAACCTATCTTTGAAAAGCAGAGTATAAACGAGTTAGTATTCAAGCAAAAAGTGATTAGTAATATTTTATTCAAATTAACGTTTTAACCACTCATTCTCCAGTTACTAAACAGGCATAACATGAGAAAAATAATCTTCCCATTCTTTGCAATTGTTTTATTAAGCAGTTGCGGCGGAGGTAACAAAGGCCAGTTGGTAGGCGCACTCGACCGTGCACGCTGGTATCAGGCAGATCCTTATGGTATGGTATTCATTCCATCCGGGTCTTTCAATATGGGACCTAGCGATCAGGATGTTCCTTATGCTATGGTGGCTCAAAGCAAAACGGTTTCCGTTCATGCATTCTATATGGATAATACCGAAATCACCAACAATGAGTACAGACAATTTGTAGAGTGGGTGCGCGACTCTTTAGCTCATCGTTTGATTGGTGGTGACCATTTGATTGAAGAAGGTGAATATGGAGAGAGAATTAACTGGAAGAAGAAAATCAGATGGGATGACGAACAGAATGTTGAAACTCTTGCAGAACTTTTCCTTCCGGAAAGTGAGCGTTTCTACAGACGTAAAGAAATTGATTCACGTAAACTCAATTTCGAGTACTATTGGGTTGACTTAAAAGAAGCTGCTCAGAAGTCAAACCGTGAACAAGGTATGACTGACCGCTCTGTATTCATTAAGAAAGACATTATCAATGTGTACCCTGATACTTTAGCATGGATACATGACTACACTTATTCATTTAACGATCCGGTTACTAATATGTATTTCTGGCATCCGGCTTATGATGATTATCCTGTAGTAGGTGTTACCTGGAAACAGGCAAGAGCATTTTGTATCTGGAGAACACAATTGCTTAATAGCTATCTGCAATCAAATGGCGAGTCATTTGTTCAGGATTTCCGTTTGCCTACAGAATCTGAGTGGGAATATGCAGCCCGTGGCGGACATGATTTAGCTCCATATCCATGGGGTGGTCCTTATATCCGCAACAGCCGCGGATGTTTCTTAGGCAACTTCAAACCAATGAGAGGAAACTATCAGGATGACGGTGGATTCTATACAGTAAAGGTAACATCTTACTGGCCTAATGATTATGGCTTATATTGTATGTCAGGTAATGTGGCTGAGTGGACTAGCAACGCTTATGATGAATCAGCATACAATTTCACACATGATTTGAACCCTGATTATTCTTACGAGGCAAAAGATTCAGACCCTGTAGCTCTGAAACGTAAAGTTATTCGTGGTGGCTCTTGGAAAGATGTAGGCTATTTCTTACAGACAGGAACCAGATCTTACGAATATCAGGATACTGCAAAATGTTATGTCGGATTTCGTTGTGTGATGTCATTCCTTGGACGCGACAAAGCAGATTTCTAATCAATAAAAATATTATTCATTAACAAACCAAATATTCAAATTAACAACAACCAATGAAAAATTTAAAAATCAATTATGGGATTAGCTGAATTCACATCAGGTAAAGGTTACAAAAACTTTATGGCTAAATTGTATGGCTGGGGAGCATCAGTCGTACTTGTAGGTGCATTATTTAAAATCCAGCACTGGGAAGGTGCAGGTATCATGCTTACGATTGGACTTCTGACAGAGGCTGTAATTTTCTTCTTCTCTGCATTTGAACCTTCGCATGAAGAGACTGACTGGTCACTTGTTTACCCTGAACGTGCAGGAATGCATGACCCAAGTACTTCTAAAGATAAAAGAAAGAAAGTAGATCCTGTGGCACAAGCGTTGGACAAAATGCTTTCAGATGCCAAAGTTGGACCGGATTTGATTGCTAGTCTTGGCACAGGGTTAAAGACTCTTGGTGAAACCACTGCTAAGATGTCTGACCTGAGTGATGCATCAGTTGCAACCAATGAATATGTGAAAAACGTTAGCGCTGCTACCAAATCAGTTAGTGACTTGTCAGTATCTTATCAGAAAGCCTCTCAGGCCATGAGCGGATTATCAACTGCAAGTGACGATGTAAAAATGTATAACGAGCAGGTTCAACTTGCAGGTAAAAACTTAGGTGCACTGAATGCCGTATATGAATTACAACTTCAGGATTCAAACAGTC
>CAZGKN010000223.1:0-2256 GCA_964525915.1 uncultured Saprospiraceae bacterium
TGGATTTTTTCAGGCGCTTGTCATAGCAGACAGAATTTTTAAACAAGAGTGGAGATCAGCGACCACTTTAAAAACGGGGCGACACCGAAAAGCCATACGAGTAGGACAGACAAATATCAAGTACAATGAAAAAAATTACAAGGACATTTTGCATTCTGGCATTACTCTGCTCAGTAAATGTGGCTGTTGCACAGGAAGTGATAACCAAAATAGAGGAAGATTACAGCAATCCGCTAAGAGATATGTGGGTGAAGAGCGATGATTATTGCAAGCGAACTGTTGAAAACGGAATATACACCGCTAAGTCAATCAGTGTATTGGGTCCGCAACTTGAATTCGGTTTTGACCTGAATCAATTAGAGTGCGAATATTCCAATGATATGGAATTTACAATAGTAAAGCTGAAAGGAAGCGACAAGAGTTTTATCTCCATAGAATTGTATCCGACTGATTATACACAACTGACTTTTCATTATAGCGCAACAGGAGAATGGAAACTTACTGAAAACTATAACCCGACCATTGTTGCTTCGGGAAATACCACTGTAAATCCGGGCAGTAATGTCATTAGCATTCATCACCGGAGAAATTCATTTGAATATTTTTTCAATGGTCAGAAAATTACTGAACGGAAAGTTGACAAGAATGTAAAATTAAACTGGCATGAAATAAAAATTTATGCCAAGGATACCAAAATGCAAATTGGTCTGGACAAAACAGTACTGATCGGATACCTTGACGAACTGAATGATAAAGTCGGGTTATTTACCTTAGAGCGTTTTTCCACATTTCATGTTACCTCAGTATATGACCGTACAGATGTTTATATCATCAGTGAAGGTGACAAAAAAAGATTAATGGACGACCGGGGCAGGTTATCCAAACAAACATTCGATTACCTGACCGGCACCTACTCAGGCAATTGGCTGATAGTTGGCAACAAAGACAAAACACTCTTTGGGTATATTGATGCCGCAGGAAATGAAATGCTTCCTATGAAATATAAAGAGGTGGCGGATATTTTATGTACTGAAAATATGACTGGCTGCTACGCCTTAAAGAGTTATAAAGTTACCGGTACGGATTTGAATGTATATTATATCAGCCCAGAAACTAAGGTGCTGATAACAGAAGATGAAGCGAAAAAATCGTGGAAGCCAAAAGCTGATTTAACCAAAATAACAAAATTATTTTCTCCGGTAGATGGAATGCAGTTGGTACGAGATAAGACTACTAATATGTATGGATATCTAAATGATAAAGACCTTATAGTCATTCCTCTTATTTATTCCTCTGCCTCTTTATTTGGGAATAATCGTGCGCCAGTAACACTTAATGGTCGAAAAATTTACATTGATAATACAGGCAAAGAAGTAATCAATGCTGAAAAATACCAATATAGTCAGGTATTCTATAATGGGTATGCAGTAGTAAAGAATGATCAGGGCATGTTTGCTTTTATTGATACCACGGGTAAAGAAAGAACAGGTTTCATCTATTCCAAAGCCGATGGCTTCAGCAGCGGATTAGCTGCTGTGTGTGCGAATAATAAATACGGATTCCTGGGACTTGATTTGAAACCTGCTATTCCATTAATCTATCAATATGTCGGCTATTTTTCTACATCAGGAGTGGCACATGTGATTAACTCGCAGGGGAAACACGGCTATATCAACCAAAAGGGAGAATATGTGATTCCTGCAATATATGACGATGGCGGAGATGATTGGAATCTTATCAGCAACAACCCTAAATCTGGTTGGCCCTACCACACTTATATGGTAACACTAAATGGAGAAAAGAAATACTTGGATGCTGAAGGTAAAGATGTTACACTTTCAAACTCCGTTACCGGCAGCGCTGGCACCATCTCCAATGAACCATCGGTAGAGATTAAGACAAAAACGCACACACTGAAAGTATATCCGGGATGGGCGGATATTTTTCCCCATCCTGAAAAAGGAGATTACTTGGATTCAGAATACGGCGGAAAGAAACCCTCTGAAATATTTAAAGAAGCTCCGGATGGGTGGATAAAAAGTGAAAACCATTTATACTCACTTCACCTTAGGTTTTTTACTAATGATTCAACAACTTTGGAAGAACTAAAGGGATATTTTATTGACCTGGCAAAAAACAGAACCGGATGGGCAAAGGAAAAAATAAAACCTGTTGAGGAACGAATCACATTACCGGACGGACGAAAGGGAATGATTCTGTTCTATGTTTGCCCAGACATGAACGGTATGGTAGGCG
>CAZGKN010000224.1:0-2239 GCA_964525915.1 uncultured Saprospiraceae bacterium
GCATTTTATATGAACGACATCGTACCAAGCCAGATTAATATTCTTATGCCAAAAGTATATTTGGATGCTGAAGAAGATGCGACACAGTTGACTTATTACATCAATGGTATTCCAATAATTACTAACACTCAGGAGCCAAATGAATTTGTATGGGTAATCAAATCTTCCGAAACAGTCACTGCATGCTCAAAAACTGCACCTCACATTATATGGAATGATTGTGGCTACACTGTAGAAGATGTGTACGATTATACAGGTACGGACATTATAAATCATAAAGTGGGAGAAACGAATAACTATATTTTAGTAACGACTTTCGTCGATAAATCGCTTGATGGAACTACAGAAGTAAGAAGCGGATGTGGCTTACCATGTGACAGGGATTGCTGTGAAGGAAACGAAAGGACTTATGCTGTAAAAATGGTAAATATGAGCCAATGGGAGCCATGGCATAGGGGTGAGGCAGAATTGTCCTTATATATCAACTATCTCAATGGCAGCAAAAATCAGGGTAATGGAGCTGGTATGGTATATGAGAGAAGATACAATAACGTAGTAAATAACAGCGGTCGCATAGTGGTAGATGTAAGGAGTGTATGGCCGGGACCACCGACACCGGATGAAAATAATTTTGGCAAAGAACAAAATTTTACTCAATTTGGCTTGGTAGAAAGAGATTTTGGTGACATAGCAGAGATTTCATTATCCGGAAAATTCAAAATTGGTGGAATATTAGATTTAGCAGAATCAACAATTAAATTTCCAATTAAGGACGGAGACGATCACATTAATCCTATCAATGGTGATAAAATGACAGGTACAGAAGTCGGATATTGTAAAAAATTTGAATACGACAATAAGCCTCATGGAGACTTCTTCTTCTGGGTTCACGAAACGCAGTGCAATTAATTCATAAAGCTAATTAACAAAGGGGATAGTAAAACAGTAGTGGAATACCACACGTTTTACTATCCTATTCTAAAGGCATAAATCATAAAAATATTATGACCATCAAGTATTTTCTCGTCCTCTTTTTCTTCGGTTTTATTAATTTAGTGTCCGCTCAAGATAAGCCTACATTTAGCGACCAACAGTTTAAATTGTCCATAGGTCCCGTCAAGGGTCAACCTGGTTTCTTTGAAACTTTTACATGGTCTCAGGGATTTGGTGCTACATTGGAATATAATAATCATTTTTCTAAAAGATTCTCATGGGGTTGTGAACTCGGTTTTACATTTGATTACGATTATCGACAATCAAACCGATTTGCAATCTATATTACAGATGATGGGACTATCAATATCGGAAATACCGAAGGCTATTATGACTATACGAGAAATCAGTTCAGCATCATCCCTCAGATAAGCTATCACATCGTCAACAGACCTAAGTTTAATGTATGCCTTACAGGAGGTTTTGGACTTTATTCAGTAAAGACTTCTCACTATTCACTTACACCCAACAGCCTTCTTCTTGGAGGTTTTCATCATACATCACTATTCCCATTGTACTATGTTGGAAATTTGGCATTAAGCTTTGATTACAAAATAAGCCCCCATGTCTTTGCGGGGCTCAAAGTACAAGATCATATTTTTGGTGATTTTGAATTCAGGTCGCTTCGGGTATCATTAGGATATATTATAGACGCAGTATCGCCCTAACGGGCGACAGTTAACTTGCTGATTATTAACCGTCGGTTGTAACCGACGGTTAATAAAATTATGTTCCCGTCTTGACGGGATAAGCTCTACGGACGTTTTGTAAGATTTAGTCGGTCAGTTGTGATAAATTATTATCATTGACGGACACTTCTTTTAAAGCTTTGCCTATATTTATATCTAAAGCACGGTGTGCCAGTGGCGCAGAGTAATCATTCAATGTTTTCATAGCAGCCTCTATCGCATTTTTGTTTTTTTCTTCAACCTTTTCTTTGAGCACCGATGTAAGTATTGCCACCTGCTTTAGCTCTTCCACCGTAAAATTATTTTGATTCTGTGTGATAAATTTTTCGGCTGAATGTATGATATTGTTCGCCTCATTTACAGCTTCGAGCAATGCACGCTGGTGCATATCCGTTTCGGCATTTTTGATAGAGTCTATCAACATCAGCGCCATTTCCTCCTCACTGATTCCATAAGTTGACCTAATTTCTACAGAAGTGCTGACTCCTGATCTCAATTCTTTTGCTTTGACTGTAAGAATACCATCAGCATCTAAGATAAAATGTATTTCTATTTTG
>CAZGKN010000225.1:0-2209 GCA_964525915.1 uncultured Saprospiraceae bacterium
ACCAATGTGGATGTCGGGGATTCATGTTCTGAATGGATTAATATTTAACCCGGGACGAACCGGAATTCAGATATCAGGAGCGGACAGTGGTTTCAATGAAATTAAGAACGTGAAAATATATAATGCCGGCAGAGAATTAAATTCAAGCCAGGGCGCTGGAATCCGTACCGGATATGGGACAAGTAATAATACTGAGATTGCATATAATTATGTCAAAAAAAGCTATATCTACAATTATGACCTGGAAACGGGTTGTAACTTTCATAATAATGTCGGAGACAGCGCGGGTTGGTGGAAACAGACTAAGAATCCACAACAGATTCCATCTGTGATTGTATCAGCAGCGTTGCCAGGTTCAACAGTTATTTTAAAAGATAATATTGTTGGCAAAAACAGCGCCTCGCCAAGTACAGGGTATGCAATTTATGGTGGTAGTAATTTTACAAATGATAATATCGTTTGTGGCAATATACCATCTGTAACTATTCTTTCAACGCCATTTAATTACACTTCAGATTGCGATTCAGTAATCATCAATACCGAATCACCTAAAGATACATTTGGGTTTTGGGGTTATTTACCTGTAGCGCAGGGGAACTATAATTATTTTAATGATTATAATCCTGTAGGATATCACATCATTGTGGATTGGAGCACTGTGCGCCCAACGTATGCAGGCGGATATGTTTGGGATTCAGTTTTGTTGATGATAGATAGTGCGGTAAAACGCGATGTGTTTGTTGGATTTCAAACAATGGTTGGCCAGAATTCACCACAATGGGTGATGGATTCAGTAGGAAGTTTTATGACCGAAGGTTCACCACAGCAGCCCGGACCTTATCCAAAGTATTATAGCAGTAAATACAAGACTTACTTCTATCAATTCCTAAAAGACTTTGGTGAATTTTTGAACACATTATCTCCTGCGAGAAGAAACCATGTGTTGTACTGGCAGATAGCTGAAGGTTCAACAGGTGATGAACAGCCATACAAAGGTGTTCTTGATAGCTGCCAAATATCGCAGACATGCACACTTGCTGATACTATTCAACATCCTGCATTGGGTGATACAATGATCCCGCAGGATCGCTTTGAATTAAAATGGCAGGACTATCGGCATTCGTGTTGGGATACTGCTGCAATGAGCGCAGGATATACTGCTGTAAATCATCAGATTTACCTGATGTTTAATAGCGGGAATAATGGGAGCGAATTAGATTATATCAATGGGGACAGTACAGAGCTTAATGATGATGGATATATTGAAAGTCATTTCTCATTTCTTCCTCTGCTACCTTTTATCAAAGAAGGCCAGCTAAGTCATCTGTATAGTTTCAGAGGTGAGCAATCATACTTCAATCGTGAGACATCACCTTCACGTGGTGAAGTGCAAGGGTATATAAAATTGTCAACTCATCCTCATAAAGATTTATTCATGCTTGTTTGTAGTGCATTAACAGGGGGACTTAAAATGTTGAATGGAGATCAATCATGGCAGACCATGCATGAATCATTTGAATCGCAAACCACACCAAGAATAAGTGATTTCTTCACCAGGATGACAAAGACCAAGTCTGAAGGATTTAGCATGCCGGCATTTAAGGTAGATGCCGGAGATACATTAACATATCCAACTGATGTTTATGGTGCATTGATAGACACAAGTAAGGCATATCAGTTTACCAGGCAATTGTATAACTACTACAACCAAACAGCATTAAGCCAGGGAAATGAAAGCTATGTAGAATGGCAATATTGGCGTGCTGTTGATAAAAATATCAATCCTGCAAGAGTAAATGCGCTTGCAAGTATATTTTCCAATGCTACACATGGCAATCAAAAGGATAGCTTGTACTACAATGATTTTGTAGTTAATTCCGCATACAATTATCAGAAAAATTTATATCAGTTAAACACGAGTACAACAGTTATTCCAAAATATCGAGTAGGGCCTGATACATCACTTTTTGGCAGATTTGCCGGCGCGCCAAAACTGGACAGTACAAATCATTGTGAATGGAAATATGATATTGATAACAAACTCATTAATTCATTGAACAGCGATACCATACGAATAACAATTACATACCTGGAGAATGGGAGTAATGGCAAATTTTGGGTAAGCACTACAGGATGTTCGGGCAAACAAACGAGAGGTGATACAACTACAGTAAGTGCAAATAGTGGACTTTTTAAAACCACCACAATT
>CAZGKN010000226.1:0-2184 GCA_964525915.1 uncultured Saprospiraceae bacterium
GGTTTATTGACTCATCATTTTCCCGGATGGCATCAGCAAGGGTAGGTGGGATATCAACAGATTCTTCCACAAAGAAATTCAGATCTACACCAAATATAGTCGCCAGTTTATGTAATGTGATGATATCAGGCAATGATTCTCCCCTTTCCCATTTTCCGACGGCTTGAGCACTAATATTGATTTGTTGTCCCAACTGGGCCTGAGAGAGGTTGAGTTGTTTTCTTGCATTGGTTATTTTGTTACCAATAATATTTGTATTTGACATAGTAATTATTTTTTGATGGGGCAAATTTATGACTATGCGTATTGGCTATTGAACTTTTTCTGACTACTAATGGTAGGAAATACGCTACTAATGGTAGTATTTTAATACTGTAAGTAAAGATGTGGAATATTTGATTGAAATATTAGTCTTGATTATAAAATTTTCATTCTTCTGCTAATAATGCAGATTGCCTTACATTTGTCTCAGATTTAAAAATATGAGAATAACAGAGCATTTGGCCAAAGCACAAGGGGAGACCGTAATCTCCTTTGAGATATTACCACCATTGAAAGGTGGAAGCATGCAGGCGATTTTTAAGTCACTTGACCCTTTGATGGAGTTTAAACCACCATTCATTGATGTTACCTATCACCGAGAAGAATTTCTGTATCAGATACAGCCCAGTGGCTTTTATCAAAAGACGGCTATCCGTAAACGTCCCGGCACTGTTGGGATTTGCGCGGCCATCATGCATAAATATCCGGTGGATGCAGTACCGCACCTGATCTGCGGTGGTTTTACACAGGAAGACACTGAAAATGCCTTGATTGACTTGAATTTCCTGGGCATACACAATGTACTCGCACTCAGAGGTGATGCCCGTAAGTTTGAGGTAGATTTCCAACCGGAACCCAACGGGCATGAATTTGCACTGGATCTGGTGCGCCAGATACAAAGCATGAATGATGGGCGTTATCTGGATAGTAATATCGAGAAAGGAAGTAAAACTGATTTTTGTATCGGTGTAGCGGGTTATCCGGAGAAGCATTTTGAATCACCAAATATCAAGTTGGATATAACTTACCTTAAACAAAAAATTGAAGCTGGGGCTGATTATATCGTTACTCAAATGTTTTTTGATAATCAGGCTTATTTTGATTTTGTTGACTTATGTCGGGCTGAAGGCATAACTGTACCTATCATCGCCGGGCTAAAACCGGTGACAAAACTATATCAATTGAAGTCTATCCCGCGGCATTTTTATGTAAATATGCCGGAATCTTTGATACTGGAAGCACAGAAATTGGACAATGATCAGGACATGAAGGAGCTCGGTATCGAATGGTGCATCCAACAGTCAAAAGAATTAAAAGAGCGGGGTGTACCCTGCCTGCATTACTACACTATGGGTGATGCCAGTACGATCAAACGAATTTGTTCACAAATCGCATAAGCAGTGAAGTATAATATACCTGTTCCTGAAAACTCAGATTTTACCATTTATAATTTTCCTTTTGGTGTAGCTTTCATTGACGGTGAATGTCATGTAGTCAGTCGTCTGGGTGATGTAATAATCGATATATATGCCCTGGCAGAAAGCGGGTTGTTGGGAGAGTGTGATGATGAATTACTCGATGCACTGAACAATGATTACCTCAATGATTTTATCGCATTGGGCAAACCAGTAACCAATGGTATAAGGCAAAGTCTGATCCGTTTGTTTGCGCATGGTTTTGAAACTGAAGGTGAAGAATTAGCTGGCAGCCTATTGTATCATGCGGATTCTGTAGAAATGTGTCTGCCGGTGAATCCCGGTGATTATACTGATTTTTATTCCAGTAAGGAACATGCGTACAATGTGGGCGTATTGTTTCGAGGCCCGGAGAATGCACTGCAGCCAAACTGGGTTCATCTACCGGTGGCCTATCATGGGCGGTCTTCATCGATCGTGGTCAGTGAGACAGATTTACGATGGCCGTATGGACAGATATTGAACCGCGCGACAGGTAAACCTGAGTATGGTCCTTGTCAGAAAATGGATTACGAACTGGAGATGGCGTTCATCATCGGCAAGGAATCCGAGTTAGGAGAGCCGATTCCGATTGAAAAAGCGGAGGAATATATTTTTGGTTTTGCCCTATTCAATGACTGGTCGGCCCGGGATATTCAGTCCTGGGAATATGTACCACTAGGACCGT
>CAZGKN010000227.1:0-2172 GCA_964525915.1 uncultured Saprospiraceae bacterium
CTTTTTGTAACGCTGGGTTATCTTTGGCCAAGACAGCGAATATTTGGCGTGTTGTGTGTCATGACGGCCGCTACCGTGGCATTTTCGAGGATATATCTCGGTCAGCACTTCCTTACAGATATAGTTGCAGGCTCATTGGTAGGTACTTATATTGCTTCATTTAGCTATTTTGTAATTTTCAAAAAAATACTAAAAATCAAAACAAAAAAGCATTTAACGTAACCAATATTGATAATTTGTTTAATTTTGGCAGTTAAGAAATGTTTATACACAAACAAATACAGTTATGAGGAAAATTTTTCTCCTTTTTTTATTCATATCCGGAAGCCTTAGTTTATTTGCTCAGCCGGTATATGATGATTGTCCTGCTTATAACGTAGGCGTTGCACCTTTTTGTAATCCTTCAGTATTCTTTACCAATGTTGATGCTACCGCCAGCGACATAGGTGCCAAAAATATCCCAAACTGCTTCAGTGACGGTGATGTAAATCGCGATGTATGGATATCTTTTGTTGCCAGTGATACCATACTGGATTATGTGATAACCGTAACAGGCCTGAAAGATGGTACTACTCAGGCAATGAAATATCCTGAGATTGCACTGTACAGAGGTGATTGTGGTGTTGACGAGCTTGCATTAGTACTTTGTGCAGGATATAACCCAGCTGTAAGTGATACGTCGGTGACCTTGACTGCTACCGGTCTTACGCCGGGTGCTACTTATTTCATGAGAATTCATGATAACAAAAAAGGAGACAATACAGTCCATTCAGGTACATTTGTACTTTGTATTAAAGAAAAAGATCCGGTCATTTCTATAACTGAAGGCTTCTCCAATGCCTGCTCCGGAAAAATAGTAGATTCGGGTGGAGAAACCGGTAACTATAAATCAAACGAAAATTATTTCTTCAAAATCTGCCCTTCCGGAAAACCATCCTGTATCGTACTGACACTTGACTATTATAATATAGATAATGCAGGAGATGCACTCACTTTTTATGATGGCGATAATACCGCAAGCCCGGTGATTGATGTACTTTCAAGCAACAATCAGACAGGTGGTGGCGCAGTGGCCTATAAAGTAAAGGCTACCTCAGGTTGTCTGTCTATTGGATTTAAATCTGATGCATCGCTTAATCTTGATGGATTTTCGGGTTCGTGGCAGTGTAGTATAGCTCCTTGTCCGCCGGATGAGGTCATTATTGTAATTCCGGATGTTACAAAAGAACAGATTATTGCTTCAGTATCGACTCCGGCTACGGTCGTAACAATTGATACCATCAAATGTGCAAGTGGGGCGTATGGTTCGTTTACTGCTACTGATAATTCAAATCTTGGGTTAAAGAAGGGATTGTTACTTACCACCGGTACAGTAGCCGGTGCGCAAGGGCCCAATAATAGCGGTTCTACTTCAGGTTTTGCCAATACTCCGGGTGATTCCGATCTTGATTATTTATCGCAGTTACAAGGTAGTCAAACATTGTCAAATGATGCATGTATCGTCGAGTTGGATGTATTTGCAGCTACCGACGAACTTGCCTTTGAGTATGTATTCGGTTCGGAGGAATATCCCGAATTCGTTAATTCCAATTTCAATGATATCTTCGCATTCTTTATTTCCGGACCGGGAATTGTCGGTGACCCAAATATAAAGAACCAAAAAAATATTGCAGTACTACCGGATAATACCACTTTTGTACAAATCAATTCGGTGAATAATTTGCTTAACTGGGAATACTATCGCAACAATCTCGGTGGACAAACAATACAGTACGATGGGCTTACCTCTGATTTCAAGGGCGTCAAAACGAGCCTTTCGGCAAAATCGAAAGTTACACCTTGTAATACCTATCACCTTAAGTTTGCAATAGCTGACCGTGGTGACAGCTCATGGGACTCCGGCGTATTTATTTCTGACCTAAAGAGTGGTACGGTTAATTTTAATGTAACCTACAATTCTGGTATAGATTATATGATAGAAAAATGTACCGGTGAAGATGTTGTCAATATTAAATTATCGAACCCGCTCGATTATTCTGTATCGTATAAAGTAGCAGTAGGCGGTACTGCCACAAAGGGTGTGGATTACAATATGACCATACCTAATACTATTACGTTCAATGCCGGCGAAACAGTTTTAAGTTTTCCGATCAATCCGATTGCTGACGCAAT
>CAZGKN010000228.1:0-2131 GCA_964525915.1 uncultured Saprospiraceae bacterium
CAATCCCCCTGGAATCCACGAAGTACAAATGACTTATAGGAGGGTGGGTTACTTTTACCGAATCAAAAAATGCAATAAAATCATTAAACAAGGAGTCGGCGGTAAAGTTTGCAAACCATACGGCAGTGTCCCTGCAGATAATACAGGGGGTCACCCTGACACAGGATACTCCCTGGATTGTTGCTGTATAATTGTCTCCGTAGTTTACTTTAAACCAATAAACATATTCTTCGGCTTGTTCATTCTCATAGACTAGCTCAAAATCATAAATATAATTCACACGAATAAAGTTTCCGATAGAAATTGTAGTATCGGTAAACCTCAGTTGTTGTTCACAGCCTTCAAAATAAAAATCATGCCAGTCCTCTGGTAATGAATCTTTAATACACTCATATCCCTGGTAAATGAGAGCATTCTGATTGGTGTCGGGTAGGCAATTGTTTTCATTGATCAGGCTCAGATAACCGGTATTCAGAAAATCAAACCAATCCTGCAGTTTTGATTTCAGATGACTGTACTTTCTGCTTGCCGTGTAGTCACATTCAGAAGATAAGTTGGAGGAATATGTCAGATTCATGCCATGAAAGTAATTGAAAATGCTTCCGTCTATTGAGCTTAGATTTCGGAGAGAATCGATGGTCGCCCAGGATGCAAATCTGGCAATGACAATAACATCCAGGTAATCCTGAGTATAATTACAAGCCTGTGGATTATTAAAAACAAACCTAATAACTTCTATGCCATTGACAGTTGCCCGAGTTATATAATAATCATCACATGGCAGATCACTCAGGTCAACTATATTACCATTAAGGTCATAATATTCTATCACAAGGTAATATCCGGATGAAGGTTGAGTGCCGATTCCAAAAACAACCCTGCCATGAATAAATGAGAGGGTAAAATTGGCTGTATTCCCTATAACACGCCCATAGGTATTAAAAAAAGCTGTGCCAGTAATATCAAATGTTTGACTGGAATTTATATTTTCCAGTATAGAGACACTACTGTCGATACTTAATGTCAGATAAGGCAGGGAATCTAAATTGACCTCAGATTGAGTTTCTGTGAAATATTCCTGTTCACATTTATCTACAGGAAGATTGGTGCGGCACCATATGGTATAAGACGAGGCATAAGTATTATCACTGACCAATATGTTAAAAGAAAAAAGTTTCAAATTTCCAGTATAACCTCTAAACCTGAAATTTGACATGCCCTCAATAGTAGAGTTCCAGGAAAAATTCAGGTCATTATCAGGGAATGCCATAACAAGGGTATCCCCTGAATTAAACCGGGCATTTATTTCTTTATCCGTTTTACTGATTACGTACCAGGTAGAAAAATCGAGTATAGTCGTATCAGTATATATATCAGTGCTTAAATAAGTACTTAGGTCTTCGCTGTCCTGGATATTAAAACGCCCAAAATGATTCAGGTCCGCAAAAAGGACATTCAGTTCATTTAAAAAAGTACAATTGCAACTATTTTGGCTATCAATTCGGTGACTAATGTTTTTACCAAAAGCTAATAATTCCAAACCCGAAACGGTATCTATAAAATAAATTGTATCAAACAGCATTCTAAGGGTGTCTTCCGCATTATCATATAAATAATCTTCACCGTATTTTTTTGTAATATAATCGATGTTAGAACCAAAACGTGCTTCTTTACTCGTATAGAGTTCTTTATTGTCAGTACAAGGTTCTTTACAGTTATTAGAATAACATGCGAAGGGGTCTTGGCCGATACATTCATTTGACACATCGTTGAAGTAGGCTTCTTTACGGATATGAGCAAACATAATATTGTAACGAAGAGCCAGGTAAAATGACCGGTATGCCTGCCAAATTTTATCGTTGTTTATAAGACTGACATTTGTCGGTTGTGATGGAAGGCAATTGGAGGATAGTTCATTTTTATGCCTGACTACATTAAGATATGCTGCCTGATAAATATTAATCCATGTATCGTTTTCATCCTTAGTAAAGTAAGTTATCTTATTAGTCAATTCCGAGGCAACTGTTTTGCCAGACATAAAAGGAAAAGTTCCATGTCCTGTGTAATAGGGATCCAACGACATTAATGTCGGGACACCATTGTTTTCAGTTACCAAACCATACAAACTGGC
>CAZGKN010000229.1:0-2001 GCA_964525915.1 uncultured Saprospiraceae bacterium
TTTGCAGCCATGAAAGATTAATGTGCGGCGAAGATATTAAATAAGGACGCATTCCGGTTATCCTAATTTGCAAAAATTCAAGTCTATTTTTTGCCACTCATATTCATACTAGTCATTTGTAAAATTGCTCCCTGTATCCTTGAAAACATTGCAAATAGTATAGTAAAAAGAGGTGAACTTATGTGCAAAAGACATCAAAGCAATTGGCGGAAATACAAATTTTGATATCCAAAAAAGGGATTAGAAACTATAATATTCAATAGAAATATTGCACCAGCCCGATGGCTGGTGCAATATTTCTATTTGAAAGATTTTAGTTTAACTGTGACTAATCCTGAAAATAACAAGCAACTCTTCTTTTATCGTGATTTCTTGTAAACTAATGTATCAAAGAATGCCCTTGCCGGGTTGTTGTTATACATCCATGAAACGTAAACTGTCTTTTTAGCAGGATCATATAAATTAGGTAATGCATCAGGACCCTGGGCAGAGGTGTATAGTGAAATTGGGGTTGCACCACCTATATTATAGGCATCAATAATCTGATTAGTATTTACATCAAATGTTAATACAGGCGAAATAGCAGCACCATACCAGCTAACATCAGTAGGATCAGAACTTAATCCTATAGGATGGCCGGTACTACCCGCATCGGGCCAATAGAAAGCTACTTTATCCGGCGCAGCCGTTGCCAAGTCCATCATAACAATATATTGAAAATTATACGGAACCCTGTTATGATGACCTCTCAATTCGTAAGAACCATCATATTTGTTCTTAACACCAATCGCCGTTACTATTTCATTCTTTCCTGCAGCTATTTCTTTACCGGCAGAATTTGTAATTGAAAAATCAAGTGCATTTATTCCGGCAAAATTCCATGTTGAACTATTGATCTTGACAGAAAAAGCCACATTGCTGACTCCGGGTGCAAATGTCACAGCGTACTGTCCATTTCCTTTATCCTCAATACCATTGCCCGGAACAATTGTAAAAGAGCTCGGCAAAAGTTCTAAATAATCTGTTCCATTGGCAGTATTAAATGCATCCAGTCCCGTAGAACTTGTAGTTAATGTTATTGTCAATGGCTGATTTATTGCCGAATTGCTTACTTCATCACGGATAAGAGTAAACAGGTCAACTACTTTATCACCCGTAAAAGGAGATAAATACTGAAGCTGGTCAGGGGCTTCCTGAATCCGAACCCGGGGGGTACCCTTGTCTCCCAGCTTAACCACATCATTTTTAATACATGAAGTAAAAATGAATGCAGCGCTTAAGATTGTCAGAAAATATTTAATACTTAGTTTCATTTTATTTATTTTATATATTTTAAATAATTTTACTGATCCCACCAAACTTTTGAATCCTGAGTATCTCCTCCTGACATCCTTCCTACCGCTTCGTTATATGCATCTGTATTGGTATTTGCTTCAGAAGTGGCATAGGCAAGTCTCCTGGGTATTTGCTTGGAAGCGTTAGTTGCATCCGGTGCAGGTGTTAATACCGGGAAACCGCTCTTTCTCCAAATATCCCAGCCTGTCATTCCATCCGGGTAATGAGCCAACCAGCGCTGTACAGAAATATTTGCTTTGTTGTTAGGTCCCCCGGGGGTAATAACAACATCAGCTTGTGCTAAATAACTTGCGGATGGTGCCGGAAGACCCCATTGAGCAAAACTTAATGTAATTCCCTGCTGATATACAGAAACCAGGTTTTCGGATGTCCATCCCAAATCGGCAGCTTCTGCACGGGCTAAAGCAATCTGGCCGGCGCTTAAAATAACTGTAGTACCGTTTTGTTGCCTGAAATCTCCTCTTAATACACGGGCCCAGGTAGGATTAGCTGAAGTAAACGCTTCCGCAGTTGCCCTCTTCACTCCGTATGGCACTCCAATAGATGAAGGGTCTAAAGAATTGGGCTGTCCTTCCAATTGAGTGGCGCCACCATAAACATTAATCCTGGCATCACCTAAATCGCTTAACAGGTCGGTCATGGTTT
>CAZGKN010000230.1:0-1980 GCA_964525915.1 uncultured Saprospiraceae bacterium
TTCCTGTAAAGTGCAGTGGTACTATTAATGGATCAAGCTTAAACTCCTGATAGTGAAGCATTATATGATATAGGAAGTCTTCAGGTGTATGGAATTCATACGCATTGGCAAATATGAGTTCATTGTTCTGAAATATTGCAATATACATATTAGCCTCCATCGCATTGACGAATACGTGTTGTGCCCCTTCCAGGCTGGGCAAGATTGTATTTATAACACTGATATAACAAGCGATAGAATGGTAGAGCGTAATCCCCGGCCAGGCATAGATGAGATTACTGATCAGGTTTTTGTCAAATGCATAGACCAGACGGGCAGATTGATTTTTAAACCTGAAATACTCGATATGGTCATTGTTCCACACTGGTACGATATTTTCCAGGTAAGATCTCGTACTATCCGGTCTGAATAGATTTTCCGGGACGATAGAAAGTCTGTTGTTAGTGATTCCTGCGATAACTGTTTTAAAATGATATTTCAATACAACTTCATAGAGTACTTCACTCATTAAATTGTGAATGCTTTGATCCGCATTTTTAATATATTCTTTCAGCAACAGGCAATTCTTGTGGATATCAGTAATGGCATATACCAGACCATTTTCACTTATCAGAATGTACAGACTATCTGCATTCGTGGCATTTATCTCAGATCCATTATAGCTGTATTGATATATGATTTTTGACACTTTATAAACAGATGTTTCCACAAAGCTACTATTTTTCATGTATAATTGGTATTTGTGGTTCACATTGGGTGAAAAACAACACAGGTGTAGTGTGACACACAAAAAAGGGCGCCCCGAAAAGCGCCCCCACGTACCAAAAAATTTAATCAAACTTTTTAGTTAGCACGTACAAACTTACTAATGAAGCTTTCTGTTTTGCCTTCATGTACATAAGTCCATTGGATATAATAAGTACCTGAAGTCAGCATGTGGACATTGATTTCCCTTCCCGATTGGGTATTACCTTTATCCACGATATTTCCAGCTGTATTAATGATGGTATAATTCATGTCACCTGAGTAATCAGCATCAATTTTAATAATTGCGCTGGTAGGATTAGGATATACTTGTACATACTTACCACGTCTTGATTCGAGCGGAGTATCACCATCTACGCTATTATTTTTCACAGATACCAGAATGATTTCAGTATCCTGACAACCTGCGCTGGTACTCACTACGCAAGTATATAAACCTGCATTCACCTGAGTGAATTTGTAGATGATTGGATTCTGGAAGTTAGTATGGAATCCGTTTGGCCCGGTCCATTGGTAGAATGTTCCACCAGATGCAGTCAGATATAATGTACCGCCATAAGGCACCGGATTAGGTGTAGCATTGACGATGGCATTGACACTTTGTACATCGATATACACTGACGCTGAAGATTTGCATCCATATTCACTGGCACCGGTCACTGTGTAAATACCATCCATATACATTGGGATATTGTAGATAATTGGGTTTTGGAAGGTACTATGATATCCATAAGGGCCCACCCAGTCATAAGATGCTGCACCACTGGCGAATAAATAAGCCGCGTCACCTTCACATACTTCAGGTGTAGTCGTCCATGCAGTTACTGTAGGTAAAGGATGTACCTGTACATTGACTGAATAACTGGAAGTACAACCGCCGTATAGCCCGGTAATCACTACGGTGTAGATGCCACTATGTGTTGCATTCAGATTTGGTCTGGTTGGGTTCTGTAAGGTAGAGCTAAAGCCAGCGGGGCCAGTCCATTGATAGGTTCCACCACCATCAGCATAAAGTTGTAAGGTGCTTCCAGCGCAGGCAGAATTCACATCAAACCAGGCTTTACCAACAGGCGTTTCATTTACCTTAAGATCCATACTGATAGAAGCAGTACAACTGTTTGCGCCAGTTACAGTAACCGAATAAGTTCCTGAATGATAGAGTTTGGCATTGGTAATCGTTGGATTTTGCTGAGTCGAAGTAAATCCAAACGGACC
>CAZGKN010000231.1:0-1976 GCA_964525915.1 uncultured Saprospiraceae bacterium
AAAAAGAAAGATACAATATATTGCAGCAACTTCACTATCTGAGGACATCACATGTCGCATTCTTTTTCAACTAGTTGAATATTTCAAACCTAAACAAATTTTGGAATTAGGCACTTCACTAGGCTTATCATCTATGTATCTTGCTTCCCCATCTAAAGATATTCGTATCACCACAATCGAAGGTGACAAAGAGATAGCTAACATTGCTAAAAGCCTCCATAAGGAATATCATTTTAATAATATCACTGTAATTAATGGTTCATTTAAAGATAAATTGCCAGCCATACTACAAAATATAAAGACAATTGACTTAGTTTTTATAGACGGGCATCATGATGGGAGCTATACATTACAATATTTCAATCAAATACTTGCTCATTGTCACGATCACACGATTATTGTTTTTGATGACATATACTGGTCTCCAGACATGACAAATGCGTGGCAGCACATAATAAACAATCCAAAGGTTACTCTCGCTCTGGATATTTACAGACTTGGTATTGTCTTTTTAAATAATGATCTCAGTAAGCAATACTTTAGATACATCCCCTACCTCTACAAGCCATGGAAAATAGGTCTTTTTGGATAATGGATACCTTAGATTTTATTGTATCAATGAAAATCAGTTTTCTAGTTTAGCAGCCTTATCTAATACGGATTGCTTTAATGATTGCTTATAATCAATTAATTTTTGCAATAATTTATCATCATGTGTTGCCAAAATAGATACAGCCAAAATTCCAGCATTTTTTGCGCCATTAAGTGCAACAGTAGCTACAGGAATCCCGGCAGGCATTTGAAGAATCGAAAGTACAGAATCCCATCCATCTATAGAATTGGATGACTTAACTGGAACACCTATCACAGGCAAAGGCGAAATAGAAGCTACCATACCGGGTAAATGAGCCGCTCCTCCTGCACCTGCAATTATCACTCTTATTCCTCGTGTTGCAGCATTCTGAGCAAAGTCAAACATACGCTCAGGTGTCCTATGTGCAGAAACAATAGTAATTTCATATGGTACTTCAAAAAACAATAACATCTCTGCTGCCTGATTCATAACTTGCAGGTCTGAATCTGACCCCATAATTATACTTACTATTGGTTGACTCATCATATTATGCAATTACTTTTAACTTTGATTTGATCATTAGTGCTTTTTCAACAGCCTGATCGACTGTACTATCTACTATAGTTACATGTCCCATTTTTCTGAATGGCTTTGTTTTTTCCTTACCATAAATATGAATATTTACACCTGCTATAGCTAAAAATGCATCGAGGTCAGTATATATGGCATCACCTGAAAATCCTTCCTCCCCTAAAAGATTGATCATAACTGCCGGTAAAATCTGCTGTGTTCCAGCCAAAGGCAAATCAAGTATTGCTCTAAGATGCATTTCAAATTGAGAGGTAAGACAAGCCTCTATAGTATGATGACCAGAATTATGTGGGCGCGGTGCCACCTCATTTAGCAAAATTTTTCCCGTTTTATCAACAAACATTTCGACAGCCAGCAGACCAATAACATCTAACTTTTCAGCAACACTTGTAGCAAGATCTGAAACGTCCAGTTGTTGATCAGAACTTAAAGTAGAAGGGCTAAACAAATATTCTACGAGATTGGCTACAGGATGAAAATGCATTTCAACAGTTGGATAAACGACCATTTGCCCAGAAGGGTTCCTCGCTACTATAACAGCAATTTCCTTCTCAATGTCAATTAGACTCTCGACGATACATTCATTTTCGAATAAATCGTCATCTGCTGATCTCACAACTTGGACACCTCGCCCATCATATCCTTCTGTCCTTAATTTTTGTACAAAAGGATAAGACAAGATACCGTTTGCTATAGCTCTTTTTATATCGTCTTTATTTTTATAAACAGTAAATTCGGACGTAGGAAATCCCATTCCTTCATAAAAAATCTTCTGTTTCCCTTTATCTTTTATTATACTTAGCGCTGCAGG
>CAZGKN010000232.1:0-1956 GCA_964525915.1 uncultured Saprospiraceae bacterium
GTCCCTGCATGGATAGTCTTTGCACTCTTTTTTCTGGTGATGCCAATAGCCGGAAATTATATTAAAGAGAAAGATGAAGGAAATAAAGTAAGGGTGTCAATGACACCGGGTTCATATCTTGATATTTTACTCGGAAAAGTATTATTCTATTGTACCTTGGGTATAATTCAGTTTATATTCCTTTTCATTAGTAGTAAGCTGATTTTGCCTTCGTTTGGACTACCTGACCTGATTATTGGTCATCACGCATTTTTATTGATCATTGATGCTGTGATTATTACCTTACCGGCCATTACCTTAGGTTACTTAATCGGTGTGTTATTCAGGACATACCATCAGGCGATGATGTTTGCTTCGATACTGATTATAATACTTTCAGCATTAGGTGGCATTTGGATACCGGTAGCCGTATTACCTCACTGGATGCAGCAAATAGCCAATATATCACCTTTACATTGGTCATTGGAACTTATCAATGATACTCTTTTACGCACATTCAATTTATCCACCTGGTTATTCAAAGCAGCAGTGCTAACCGGATTTGGAATTCTATTTATTTTACTTTCACAGATACTACACAGTCGAAGTATTGCCTGAATTAATCATATCTGATTTTGATCATTTCACTTTGGTTATAATCAGCATGTAAAATTACATAATCAAATTTTCCGGATTTTGTCTGATATTTGATAGCACAAGTATTGGGGGGCTTAGTACCGAGGTTTTCGGCATGCATTATCAGATAATTATCCTGACCTTTCACCAGCGGAAGATACAACCGGATTGGTTCTTTTTTGATCAACTGATTTTTAAGAATCCATTTTCCATTAAAATTGAGTGAAATGGTATCGTGATCAAACTCTTCATGGTCATAAACTTCAATCAACATGAGTTGTGTAAGCGATGTAATTGTCTTACTTCGATCAAATACCACTTTTCTTTCCTGCTCGACTTTATCCGGGGGAACTACAGCTGCCAATGCATCGAGAGAGTCAATTTTTTTCTCAGGTCGGATAACTTTGAAGAAGTGAGGTCGTTCAAACTGGTTCACCTCAGTATTACCCATCAGGAGATTTAGTTCATTACTGCGTTCGATTGCACCGGTTCCATACTTATTTGTCGTGCCAGCCAATTGCGTATTATAGAAATAATAACAGGCACCATATTGCTTATAAGCTTCGGGTGGAGTAGGATTGCTGATAAAAGCCTGCAGTGCAAGTTTTTGTTTGTCCAAAGCCTTCAGGATATCCTGAATTACCGCTGTCGTCCTACTCTGATTCTGTGGAACCTTAACATTCAAAACATTTGATTTAAATTTATCAAGGTTTGATATTAGGGTACCTGCAGCTACTTTGCTTCCAGGAACATCTTCTTTTCTTAAAATATCAAAGGTAGAATGAAGTGAAACTGCATAATCCAGTAGTGAATTTGTATAATTCTTACTGAACACAGTATTGGTTTTCAGATCATCTGCTAAATCACCGATAGATTTGGCTAACTCTTTGCGCTTAGCTTCATAAGTATCATATTTGAGTACACAAGCGTCCAAAGCGGCATATACATTCACAAGATTCTCCAGATGGGTCTTATCCATACTTTCGATAAGCGTACCGATTGAATAACGATCCTTCTCAAGTTGATCAGTAATATCTTTCATCTGATCTATGATGTTATTAAGTTTTTGAGCGGTACGGGGTGGCAACTGATCTGAATTTTCTTTTGCACGCTTATACCATTCGAAAGGTGAGACACGGTAGTAATTACCAGACTGATCCATAAAGATATTCTCAGGAAAGTCAGAATTTGAAAACAGATTCAACTGATAATTAGGCAAATCAACATATTTATTAATCTCCTGATTATACAATTCCAATAAGCGATGAATAATGAGCAAGCCATGCACGCTCTCATTATTAAACTGAATGTAGTTATTCAATATTGCAGGATCAATATGTT
>CAZGKN010000233.1:0-1949 GCA_964525915.1 uncultured Saprospiraceae bacterium
AATGAACTTTGACAGTATTTTAAAATATTTGATGTTGGTTAGTATATTAGTTGTAGGAACGACATCTTGTAAAAGTAAATCAATAATTACTGATACAAATATCGACGTGGTGATGGATATTAAAGTTCCGGTCAGACTGGCCAAAGTGGATAAATTGGGAAATATCTATATTGTAGATATTAAAAACAGATTGATCAAGTACGATAATACTTATACTGAATTATATCGCTATGCTAATAATAAACATGGTTTTATATCAACGATAGATGTGTCAAATCCGCTACGAATTGTACTTTTTTATGACGATTTTAATCAAGTTAGAATACTGGATAATACACTTTCAGTTATAAGTGAGCTGGACTTATCTCAACAATTCTTAGACGCATCAGCATGTGGGGTTAGTAATGATGGTAATCTGTGGGTATATGATGCGGTACAGTTTAAATTATTTAAAATTAGTGATCAGGGGAGGCAGTTAATAGTATCGGACAATGTAGGTAGTTTTGGGATGGCAGGCATGCATATTTCCGAGATTCTCGAAAGTGATAATATTGTTGTACTCTGTGATTATACAAGGGGATTTTGGTTTTTTGACAATTTTGGTCGATATGTTTATCATTTTCCTGTACAAGGGGTCAATTCTTTTCAATTTGATGGGAAATTAGTGATTTACTATACTGGCACTGGCCTGAAAACCTTTTCAATCCAACAAAAGGAAAGGCAGATTTTAGCAATATCATCTGTACCCAAGACGGATGAATTGATGTATATTTTATATAATGACGGTTACTACTACGGTATTTATAAGCAAGGAATCATTAGAAAGCGTGTACAAGATGAATAAATAAATTTAGGCTTTCTATTTTCCGTATTGAATGGCTGGGATGCCCCAGTTGTTCATATTAGCTTGCTCAAAATCTTGCTTATATTTTTCAGGCATTTCACCATCAATCATTGCACCTGGTTTGACTGATGGAAATATCGACTCATAGTTGCGCATTTCATTAAGAGATACTCTTCGGAATATATGCGAACGAGTGAGATTTTTCATATCGTCAAGGCCTGAAGCGCCGAGCAATTCTACAAAACTTTCTATAGTGCCTTGGTGATAATTAGCCATACGGACTTTTTTATCTGCAACGTCCAGACCAATAGTCAGATTAGGATCTTGAGTTGCGATACCAGTAGGGCAACGGTTAGTGTTACACAGAAGTGCCTGGATACAGCCTATTGCGATCATCATAGCTCTGGCAGCATTACACATGTCTGCGCCTAGGGCCATGGCCCTAGCAATATGGAAGCCTGTAGATACTTTTCCGGATGCGATAATTTTGATGTGTTGTCTGATATTCAATCCATTGAGGATGTTGTGAACAAATGCTAAACTATCCAGTAATGGTGCACCCATATAATTTGAAAATTCCTGTGGGGCAGCACCTGTACCACCTTCACCACCATCAATAGTAATAAAATCAGGGTAGGTATCTAACTCGATCATGGCCTGGCAAATGGAAATAAATTCACTTTTGTATCCAATACATAACTTAAATCCTACGGGTTTTCCACCAGACAAATCTCTAAGTTTTTTTATAAAACCTATCATCTCCAATGGTGTATTAAAAGCAGTGTGATATGGAGGTGAAACAACTTTAGTGTGTGGTTCTACGTGACGTATTTTAGCGATTTCTTCATTGTTTTTAGATGCTGGTAAGATACCTCCATGTCCAGGTTTAGCTCCTTGAGATATTTTAAGCTCGATCATTTTGACACTTGGAAAGGCTGCTTTTTCAGCAAATAACTCGGAATCAAAATTTCCATTTTTATCACGACATCCGAAATATCCTGTTCCGATTTGCCAGATTAAATCTCCACCAAACATCAGATGATGTTCACTGATGCCGCCTTCCCCAGTATTTTGGGCAAAATTTCCAAGTTTAGCACCACCGTTC
>CAZGKN010000234.1:0-1900 GCA_964525915.1 uncultured Saprospiraceae bacterium
AATGACTATAATTAATGAAATGGGGATGAAAAGTTGGATCGAATAACTCCCCCAATTGTGAAAAAAATACATCAGTGGAATCAAATAAACAAATTCGTCCTAAGAATTGTAAAGGAGTAATTGATGGATTACGAAGTTTGGCAACAACTTCTTTCACTTGAGAATGTGGAGATTACAAAACGATGGTTTAGCAAAATACATGGTCGTGAATTAAATGCAAAACGTACGAGAGAAATCAATGCAGCAGCTAAACAATCACGCGAATATTTCAGAAACGCTGACCAGTCAGATTATTCAGTTAGACCATTATTAACTTACTATGGAGTTATCAGCTTAAGTCGGGCATTATTACTACTTCTAAAAAAGGATAGCGGAGAAGAGAGCTTAACGGCTGGGCATGGCATTAGCCCAGTAAATTGGAAAGAGCAATTATCAGGTGATCCCATGATTGCATTGAAATCACTGGGAAACCTAAAAGTGCAGATTAGTTCTGGCATATTTTGTGATTTTATTAAGGTGACAAAAAATCGAATTTTGATTTACGATAAATCTGATGAGGTTGATTTTAGAATTGATTACAATGTTCCAGATATGGGAATCCAAATTTCACTAAAAGACCTAATTGCCAGGATACCTGATTTATTCAAAGATTTTGCTTCTTTCTCGCCGGAAATTAAATATTCATACATATATGATTTGAATTTTGACGATCAAAAAACATTTACTGGTAGCATAGAAAAAGATCATTTTGAATTATTTAAAAAAACTTACGAAAACTTGGGATACAAAATCGAGCCTCAAAGTGATCTTTCACTTTTATCCTGTGATAGTGATACGTTTGAGAAAAATAAGCCTCTTTTTATTCACTCATACATTCAAAAAAGGTTCGGATGGAAGCCAGATTTATTTATTGCCGAACCTTTTCAAGGAAAATATGCATTTTCACAATTGTGCATTACTTACATGATTGCCTATATTTTGGGAATGCTTGCGAGATATTATCCAACTTACTGGATCTCATTAGTGCAAGGAAATAATGGTGATGGGCTTTGGCCAACAATTAATAGAACTCAGCACTTCGTCGAAAATTCATATCCAGAGTTAGTTGTTTAAATGATCTACGATATGTTAAAAAATAGCGAAAGCACTGCCGCCAAATAATTATTCAGAAGCACTGTGGATTACAAACATCTTCAAATTTTTAAAAAAGCGCAGGTTGAGTTATTCTTCCAAATCCATTACCCAACCCGCTCGTACTGAGTCATATGCATGGGCATAAACTTTGGCAATTGCAATTGTTAAAAATTCTGAATGTTAAATGAATCGCTCCTCAAAAAGGAGCAATTCATTTTAGATATCAGTAAATTGCGATTTCTATATCGTCATCGAATGGACGCAAAAAGCTTTTTAAAGCTGATCCATTTTTATCTTTCTCTCCCCCTCTTTTCTCCCACCAATCCCAGATCAAAAGCATACAAATGCATTGCTTCCAACACCCAGGTCAGTGCATTTTCAGCATGAGCCGGCTCGCCAATAGGAACATATCCTTCCTCTCCTCGCAGCATTTCCCAATCACATATGGTGACGACTGGATAAATTTCTGAACGACTGTCTCCGAAAGAAGGTACCTCAACCTTTACCTTGAGAGAACCACCCCGTCCAAAGTTGAAGTACCGTAGAAAGACATCCCAGTAGAACCGGGTCAGGTTGTCTCTAAAGAAGGGTAATGCCTGCCTTTGACTAAAGAGCACTTTCTTGTAGCCCGCCTGAAGCTGTTCAAGTAACGGCTTGTTTTGATGCATGTGCAGAAATCGATACAGCAGCATTACGGAAGTCGCCGGATAAGCGGATTCACGATCAACGGGACCTCCTTTGTAATGTGATCCGTCGTAGATCACTT
>CAZGKN010000235.1:0-1889 GCA_964525915.1 uncultured Saprospiraceae bacterium
GACTTCATTGGTTGCAATAGCATTCAGGTCAACTGTTTGACCCAATATTATCTCATCCTCCGAACTGTGTATATCCACTTCAAGTGGATTGATACAACATTTAGTTAATACAGATTTTTGAATTGTATTTACACAACCTTCTTCGGTCGTAATTGTCAGTTTGATAATTTTATATCCTGGCTTTTGATACTTGATCAATGGCGGATTAGCTCCATCAAATGAAGTAGGATTTGAATTTGATCCAAATTCCCATGACCAGTCGATTATACTATCCGTGGGTTGTGTAGATTTATCAATGAACTGAAGCGAATCTTCATAGCACAATTGTTCAGGCTCAATTGCAAAATCTGCTTTTGCACCAAGAAATTCACCTGTACCACCAAACTCCAGAAAATATCCCTTTCCACTGTTAGAAAAATTATTGACCACTAAAGCATAGCTTTCTCCTTGCACCATGTCAATATATTTCACCCAATTATCATTTCCATCATTACAACCTGGATTCTCGGTAACATCACTGCTAGTCAGGTTTAATCCTGTCGGACCCGTACACTGAACCCAAAGTGAAGTGTCTTGCCCGACGTTTTCACCCGCTGCTTCACATCTCAACATAACTTTATTCGGGCAATCATTTATTCCACCGGGTAAACGAAAGACACCAAAATCTATATCATCTTTCGGGCCGTAAGGCGTAATTTTTAGTGTTAGTGTGCCTGACTTACTACAAGTCCAGCGAAACCAGGAAGAAGCAATTTCCTCTTGTAAACAAGTGCCGGGAGGTATTTCATTTTGCAAGACCCCCGCACCGCTGATTTTTTCTATATATACAGGGTATTTATCACAGAGTACCCGACTATCCGGACAATCATTGTCCGGGACATAACTGTGATTATAATTATTCAGACAGAGTTGAAAAGTGCCGGATCCTCCATTTCGGGCACCAATACAGATATAATAGACATTGCCGGGTATAATAGGTCCGATATATATATCTATATAATTTTCATAGAATGCATCGGATGAACAGGTTATTTCAGATAAGTTATCACAAGTTCCTGTATATAATGTTAACTGAGGTGAAGTTAATGTTCCACCCAGATTACCGGGTTCAGCACCAGTAACTCTGATATTTACGAAGTTGGCCACGGCGGTAAATTTGAACCAAACATCTTTTGACGTTGTCTCATCGGGAATGCATACAGTCTCAGGAATACCTGATGGTGTAGCATTGACATTATTAAATACTCCAAAGTCTGAGCAATAATCATCAACATCAGCAATATTAATCGCACCAGTACATTCATCATTGCTTTGAGCTGAAACAATGGAATTACTGAGTATCATTATTAATAAAAAAAGTAAGCTCGTGATGTATTTCATTATTTTTGATTCAATAAAAATATTAACGATTTACGATCGGTCTTTGTATCACATAAATTTAAACTAAAGTGCTGGGGTTTTTACCAAATTTACTAACATTAATCAATTTACTTAGCGGTTGTTGTGCAATCGTCTTTATTTTGATGCTAAAACCTGAATATGCTCTTATCTGTCACGGCATCTCCCTGTTTGCAGATTTTGTTGACGGATGGTTAGCCCGCAAACTAAAAGTTGATGGTCCATTAGGTGTACAATTAGATTCTTTGGCTGATGTAGTTTCATTTGGCGTGGCACCATCGCTGATAGCTATGCAATTATTGCTTTTTAGTCAGGATCTGGATATCACGACTGGTGAATTAGCCATTTATTTCAAAGTACTGTGGGTCTTTATCCTCGCGGGTAGTGCAGCACTTAGACTTGCTAAATTTAATATTTCCAGCTTCTCTGGCAATCAATTCAGTGGTATGCCTACAACTCCTATGGCAATGTTTTTCTTTGGACTACTGCTT
>CAZGKN010000236.1:0-1886 GCA_964525915.1 uncultured Saprospiraceae bacterium
TGGAGCTGACACTATCTGGAGGCAGTTGCATTATTTGGACTGCATTTGGGTGAAGATGACGCCGGTTATTCCCGGTGCTTTACTGCCTTTTCACCGGATTGTAGCTTTTTATGGTAATCTGAATAGTACCCGGATGGGTATATTAGGTGAGTTGCCCAGACAGCAGATGATAACTAAGCTGATGGAAGAGGTGAAAATCTGGCAACAGGCAGATTCCTCTGTTAAAGTAATACCTGCATTGCACCTTATTGCCGTAGTGGCGCAAAGGGCACCCGGTGCTGACAAAAAATATCGTGGGCGTATGAGTGACCAGATGATAAAGAGGGTTATCTCGTGGGCTGATTCGATAGGGGCACAGGTTTTTCTGGATATACAGGTAGGTCACAGTACTCTCCAGGAGGAAATCCCGCAATTGGATACATTTCTAAGTCTGCCCAATGTGCACCTGGGTATCGATGCTGAGTTTGCGATGCGGGGTTCACATGTGCCGGGAACGGTGATGGGGCAGTTTGAGGCATCAGATGTGAATTTTGCCGTAGATCATTTGAAGAAAATAGTAAAGCAACATCATCTTCCGCCAAAGATTTTAATTGTTCACCGATTTAAAGAAATGATGATACAGGATGCCCATCTGATTCACAATCCGCCTGAAGTGCAGGTAGTGATGGATATGGATGGCTGGGGCTCTAAAGAGCTTAAATTCAGTACCTGGAAACGCTATATCGAGAAATATCCTGTGCAATACACCGGCTTCAAACTCTTTTATAAAAATGATACCAAATCAGGAAAACCATTGATGACGCCGGCTGAAGTATTGAGTCGCAATCCTAAACCATTGTATATACAATATCAATAACATGCAAGACAAGAGTAAAGTAATCGAAGGTAAAGCCACTCCACGCGGCCGTTTTCCGCATATTCGCCGGGCAGGTGATTTTCTGTTTGTTTCAGGTACGAGCAGTCGCCGCACGGATAATAGCATTGCCGGAGCAGAGGCAGACGAGTTTGGTGCTGTGACGCTGGACATCAAAGTGCAAACCAGAGCGGTGATCGACAATATAGCTGATATTCTTCAATCGATGGATGCTACGCTGGCTGATCTGGTAGAGATAAATACCTTCCTGGTTAATATGAATGACTTCAAAGGCTACAATGAAGTCTATGCTGAGTTTTTTGATTACGATGGTCCTACGCGCACCACGGTAGCAGTACACCAGTTGCCACATCCGCATCTGCTGATAGAGATTAAAGCGGTTGCATATAAACCAATCAAATCTAAATAAATAGTATTCGTCCCGTTGAGAATAGCCGTAAATACCCGTTTATTGTTGGATGGCCGTCTTACAGGCCTGGGACATTTTATTCATGAATCATTGAAATGTTTGGTCAGGGATCATCCTGAACATACATTTATCTTTTTATTTGACAGAGCGTATGATCCGCAATTTGTTTTGGGAACAAATGTTATACCTGTCGTCCTTCCGCCTCAGGCGCGGGCTGCACCACTGTATATGATCTGGTACGACTGGATGATACCGGGCGCTATCCGAAAGTATAAAGCAGATGTTTTCCTGTCGATGGATAATTTTACCTCACTCAGACTAAATATTCCGAATCTGTTAGTGATTCACGATCTGGCTTATCTGCATTATCCAGCGCATGTAGATGCACTGCATTTGTGGTATTACAGGCGGTATATGCCACGATTTGCACACCGGGCAACTGCTATCGCTACAGTGTCCGAATACAGTCGTCAGGATATTTTATCACAGTGCAACATTGCCCCCGATAAAGTCAGGGTTTGTGGTCTGGGCTTAAATGAAGGGATCAAACAGATTACTGACTGGGATAGGGTTAATAACCATTTGCAATTATTGGGGATTTAT
>CAZGKN010000237.1:0-1841 GCA_964525915.1 uncultured Saprospiraceae bacterium
TATCGATGATTGTTGACCACTGAATTTTTTCAGTATTATCCAATTTTGTTAAAACCGTTTCAGTTTTTTTAAAAGAACTTTCAATACACCCGGCAAAAGCAGTAACAATAATGGATAAACAGATAATTAGTATTATAACTACTTTCTTTTTCATGGTGTCAGGAACTCCCTTAAATTGATTTATAAAAAATTAAAATTTTAATATGTTAGCCTATCCTTGCGTAGAGCGCTAAACCATTGGTGTATTTTGTAGTCTTAAGTATCACGTTCTGTGTAACGGCATCAATACTGGTATCCTGTGCGAGGTTCCAAGTCGGCCCTTTGTTTTTGACTTTCGTGTATATTGTATTAAGATAACCATTACTGTAACTGGCGAGATCCTTTGTGCCCTGGTTCCAGTTGACATACCAGTAATAATTGTAATTATTTGTAACTACATAATCAAAATAACTTGAATACCAGCGGTTGCCCACATACGCTTCATATTTAGAATGTACCCACGGGTCATTGTACTGCTGCCATTCGTACCCGGTGTGCATGGGATTGCCCACATCCTCAATGAAATGACTTGCATACCCGAGATTTGCCGCAGCCTGCGAATAATAACCGGACCCCGAGCGATAATAATTCTTTGCCGTAGTAACAAAAGACTGCGTGTTCGCAGGTGCATTACCGATTCCCGCTGGACTATAATAATGGTCTAATGAGTGGAATACCGTATGGAAGGGTTCCGGGGAATTGTCATACCAAGTATCGGGAACGATTGAATACGTTCCAACCGTGTCAGGATAGGGGAATGATTCTTTTTGGGCAGCCACGTAACTGATCCTCTGGTGGGACGGTGATCCAATCCAAAGGGGAGTTATTGAATTCTCCTGATTTTGTTCATATGCTTCTTTTATAAGTAATTGCGTTTCATCAAGGATTTTATTTTCCTTATCCGTAAGGACGTTATTTCGTGCTTGAGGGGCAAACTTTATGGTGGTGATTGTCCCCCCATAAGATGGGTACCCAGGATCTCCTTTTCTTGTCTCATAAATAACCGGATAATTTTTCCAGATAGTATTCAGATTCTTTCTGACCTCATTCCTGACTTCAGAAGAAATGAGGGCTTTTGAGCCTGAAATGACACTGATTGTTTCGAGATAATTTAAATAATTCTTTTTTCCTTCGTCACTTAATATAAGCATTCCATAGTAGGGAGTTGCGTCTTTAATCTCCTGATCAATGTTGATTACATCAACTGCAACGAAACCTTCTGTATCTGTTATAGGATCAGCTTCAACCATTGTATCCTGATTAATCGATTCAGCTGCGAGTACGATCGGTACTATCGCCATCGCTGCAAGTAATAGCGCGAGCAAGATGACACCTTTTTTTTGTGTTTTCATTCTTTCATATCCTCCTTTCGATAAGCTTCGCTCAAAGGCATGCACCAAAACTTCATTAATTCAGGAAGAGTAAAGATCACATGCCTTCGGGCAGGAGAAGGTTCATCTGACTTTCCAGGATAGGTGAACCTTTCCTATATTTTATTTTCAATAAATTTATATATATTAATCACTCTCGGGAATGTTCATCGCAGCGATGAATCTCTCCTTATGGGAAAACATGACCCTCATAGGGCCTATCAGATACCTAACAAACACGGTCGGAACTTTGTTTTCTTGAAAATCCGCGTCAGAAAAAAAAGATTCACGCCACCGGCACGAACTTCGTGCCATAGTGGATGATGCCGCTCTCACCATCAGTGGCGATCTTGCGGAAGGCGCTTTTTACCCGCATGCCGATCTTCGCCTCTTTCGGGTCACAGATGATCTGGGTGGTCATCCGGGGACCCT
>CAZGKN010000238.1:0-1834 GCA_964525915.1 uncultured Saprospiraceae bacterium
TGAAAAGCACAACGCTAATCAGGCTGGAAAGTAAGTTGAAAAGATTAAATGGAAAATTAATTAAAAGAACCAGACAATGGACTGAAGTAAATTGAACATAAGTGCCAATAAGCGTCTGGTTTACATAAAGAGTTTCCATACTATAATTTATCGCATGACACAAATAGACAATATCCCGCATATACTTGAAAACGGGATATCACACCCTTCCGGTACAAGTGCAAACCCTGATTATGTCTCTATCGGTGATACGAGCCTGATTAGGGCTGATATACCATTTACATTCATCAAAAAATTTATCGTTTACAATGAGGCAGCTAAAGAAATATTGCTTGACTTTGGAGTAGAAGATACTATGGTTGTAGTCAATTCCGGATACTATTTTTGATATGTTGCATTATGTGAAAGGAAATTTACTGGAAAGCCAGGCACAGGCTTTGGTAAACATTGTCAATACGGTCGGTGTCATGGGTAAAGGCATCGCATTGCAGTTCAAAAACCTGTTCCCAGCTAATTATCGCAGATATGTGAAGGCATGTAAAAACGATGAACTCAAGCCGGGTGTATTACTTGTTACAGAAGACGAATCCCTGTTGAGTGGAAAGAAAATAATCATCAATTTTCCGACCAAGACACACTGGCGCCTGCCTTCGCAGTACAGCTATATTGAATCCGGCCTCAAAGAACTCATCCGTATCATTCAGGATATGGGAATCCGCTCTGTAGCAGTTCCTCCATTAGGTTGTGGCAATGGGGGCCTTGAGTGGACAAGGGTAAAGGAAATGATGGAACGATATCTCTCAAATGTAGATGCGGAAATATTTATATACCAACCTGATATGCAGATTAAAGAAATCAATAACAAGGATAATACAGAACTCACTCCTGCAAGGGCAATGTTGCTGGCAGTAATGTACGAGTCAGTGCGTCATGCGGAGTTGGTATCTGAATTCGCAGCCGAAAAGATAAGCTGGTTTTTGCAGCGTTTCGGTGCAGAACAAGAGTTTAAGCTGGATTTTCAGCCTCATATTTATGGGCCTTATTCAGGAAAAATTAGGCATGTACTACACTATCTCAACGGAGCTTACATCACGGGTTTTGAATCTAAAGACAAGAAGCCATTCGATGAAATCGGCATGATAACTGATGCAGAACAGACCGTGCTGGATTAGCCGGGTCATGAAAAATACCGCTCAATAGTCGATCAAACCAAACAGTTCCTCGATGGTCATTATGCCGTTTACAATCTGGAGCTTTTGTCAAGTGTGGATTATATAAGGCTGAAGAAAAATACACAAAATACTGATGACATCATTGCAGCATTCAATGCCTGGAACGACCGCAAAAAAAAGCAATTCACCAACCGCAGGTTTATAGAAACAGTATCAGCCCACTTGGATAAATATCTCTATGATATACCGGTTCAGGAAAGTTGGTAGCATGTTAAAGCCTTATTAAGAGCCAGAAATATTATGAACCCAACAAAGAATACCTTAAATTTGGTAACAACCATACCAGCCACGCTTCTCGTCAGATCAGCGCACCGGGGCTGGTTTTCGATTTTTATTGATGCTGAAGTAGATATTTTTAGTGATACCAAGCATTATTAGGATTTCAAGCGAATAATATTTACCTTTATACAATCATATATAATCAGGAATGAGCGTGGATGTTAAACTAAAGAATGCACCATTACAGGAAGTCGTTTTTGAAATCAACTGGCAGCCACAGTATGATGATTTTGGGAATGAATTCGATTTAGGCTTTGATCTGGCTCGAGGTAAGTTTGCAGAATTGATCCGCGAGTTTTTTCCGGTTCATAAAAGGCTCAACA
>CAZGKN010000239.1:0-1803 GCA_964525915.1 uncultured Saprospiraceae bacterium
CTGGCAAATTCGCTCTCATTTTTGATGTTCGTGCAATATTCGGGATAGTGGCTTACACCTTCCGCGAGAAGAAGCCTTCCCTTAATATTAGATTGTCTCAGGCTCTTCCAGCCGTGGCGTAATGATCTTTATACCGAACTCAGGTTAATTTTATTAAATTGCATATTGTTACAAATAATATTCTTTATAAAACAATTTGTTATAAATTATAAAATTTTAAACGATTATGAGAAAAATACTTTCTGAGTAAGCTCTATATAGTGCCAGTCCGAAAACCCCAGTTTTCTCAAGCAAACTGCTTAATTCTTAGGCAATCCTGAACAAATGCAATGAATCAGTGAGTCTAAAATAGACTCACCCAGAAAAAACAGCAAAACCACATTGAGAATGGCTCATCGCTGGATCTAAGGTGACTATCGTGGGAATTTATCAGTATGCACAAAATTGAATTTTCTCACCCAAAATCCTGCCAAGTCTTTTTTAAATATCTTGAGGGGGGAGTAACTACTATTACTGAAGAATATCCTCACGCCATGAAGAAATATCTATAAGTTACATGGACTTATACGGATCATATCGACATTGATTTGACTTCGCTAAAATGTCAACAGAACCTAGTAAGAAGCTGTCTAGCAAAACATTAGATGCATTCTGCAGGTGTTATTTTCATCATGGCGATTCGAATCATATTTTCGGCAGTGCCTGGCAGGATTTCGAAGTCCTTTGATAAGCGGCGAAAGTTACCCAACCAGGAGGAACGTGCGTTCGACTATCCACCGCTTCGGTAAAACAGTCCATTTACCTTTGATTTTTTCTGAAATGTGCAAGATCCGGCCCAACCTATTAGCTGCGAAGTCAACCGCTGTGCCTCGATAGCCGGCATCCCCTGAGAACGCTTTGAGTGAAGGATATTTATGAACAACATCTTCCAACACACCGCAAGTACTTTTGGTATCGCTCACATTAGCGAGCATGCACTTTGACGACGAGGAGTAAATTGCCGAGAATGTCCACCACAATATGTCGCTTGTGGCCTTTGACCTTTTTGCCGCCATTGAATACCGCCTCTGACGACATACAGCATGGCTTCACAATGACTCTTTTGCTATGTTTATGGCTATTGCCTCGTTTGCTGACAGGATCAAACTCTTTTTTATCAAGTTCCATTCCTCATCATTTATATCCGTTTTGTATGACATCTCTTGGCTTGTCATCAAAAAATACTTGATTCTAATGGAAATCGTTTCGCCAGACAGCTTCTAAGTGCTATTAAAAAAAACCGCTCTACTGAGAGCGGTTTTAAAATTCTGATCATTCTATATAGTTTAATTATTTTTTTGCTTCGTCTGCTTTGTCAGGCATTGATTCACGCTCCATCATGGCGCTAGGTGGATACTGAGCCGGTTTTGGATCGCCACAAGCAGTCAGTGTCAGCGCCGTAAGTATAGCTACCAAGAGTGCAGATTTCATTTTCTTAATCTCCTATATAAACAAATATGATGAATTATTATATTTAAGTATACGACAACTCTTTGGTCATTCATATCCAGAATGACCATATGCTTAATATCAGAATTATAATGTACTGTCCAGTAAATTCATAATATATGTAGAGAACAAATAAGTTGTCCGGACTTGTAGCAAATGATCTATCCGGTTTATATGGAATCCGGGGAGGATTTCAGATGAAACAGACAGACTAGCTACAGAAGATCAGGAAGATGGGATTTGAAGAAGCGTATGAAGGTTTGACATGGTCCAATGGATCCGGACATTCCAGTTAAGAGAAAATAGCATTAACTG
>CAZGKN010000240.1:0-1791 GCA_964525915.1 uncultured Saprospiraceae bacterium
CGTTACACCATCGGTCAGAAACTGTATTTCGCTGGAAGCGGCTGCAAAGTTAAAATTTGTATCTGAATTAGCTAAACTTTTTTGAAAATATTCTTCATTTGGCCTTTTAAGAGTCATTGTGATAAAGCAATTGGGGCAAATAAAGATGAATTTTCATATTTAGTCAATATGTATACCATTCGTATTTAGAAATGACCATTTGATTTTCTTGTCCCAGAAGGGGATAAAGTGGCTAAACAAGGAAATCGGATGGTCATCCCTTTGTCCATTTAGTATATCTGATCAAAAAACTTTGAAATATTTCATAAAACACTTGTGCTACATACGAATAGTATAATTTAAAGCGTTACCTTTGCATAACATTTAAATAAACTCATAATTTAGATTCCATGAAGAAATCAGTTTTTTCAAAAATTATAGCCCTTTTCTTACTCGGTGTAGTTGTTTTTGGCGCTACTTCCTGTAACAGAGGCTATGGCTGCCCATACAATGTGAAAATGATCACTTCCACTATCAGCAAGGTAGTATTACCCTAAGTTGACCATTTTTGTGTTGAAGAGAATATAGTGCTGCACCCGCAGCACTTTGATTTTATCTGGTCGGTTCTGGTCTCTACATTCATCCTGACTATCTCCTGTTATAGTCGGATATTTCAGTTATTAAGGTCTGTGCATTGCGCTTCAATCCTGTATAAATCACTGTGATTATTACTTTCCTTTTGTGATGCAGGTCTCAAAGACTTTTTTATCCGAAAATAGTTATTCACCATGTTAAAAGGGTGTATAATGTATTTCTTTGCTTTTATTGTTGAAACTTTTCATTTTTTTTTCTGAATATTGGACAGCGATATGAAGGATGAATTAATGTTGACTCAGGATGGAACTCTGACTGTTCAATCAGGGCAGTTTGGTGTGAGTTACCATTCTATGCATGGTGCCTGGACTGAGACTCAGCATGTGTTTATCCAAAATGGCCTTGCTTATCTGGAAAATAGCAAGGACAGTATCAATATTCTGGAAATGGGTTTTGGTACAGGGATGAATGCACTGGCTACATTGGAATATGCCCGGGATAATTCCTTAAATATCCATTATACTACGATTGAAAAATTCCCCTTGGAAAGCAGCATAATTGATGATCTGATGGATCAGTGGGTAAACCTGAAATTGCCGGAATATTCTGACATTTTTAGACAAATCCATGCACTGGAGTTTAATACGCAGGATTGCATTACTACTAATTTTTCTTTTGAAAAGTATTGTCAGGATATTTTAGTATTCAATTCTGTCCCGAGATATGATCTGATCTATTTCGATGCCTTTGGGCCTGAGACCCAACCGGAGTTGTGGACTGCAGATCTGATGGCGAGCGTATATGATTGGTTATTGCCGGATGGAGTATTGGTCACCTATTGTGCGCAAGGTCAGTTTAAGCGCAATCTCAGACAGGTCGGGTTTACAGTGGAAGCATTGCCGGGTCCCCCCGGAAAAAGAGAGATGACCCGGGCTATTAAATTAAGGTACGATCAATGAGCGGCAGACGAAATGCCTTGTATGGCGATGGATTCTTTGAGACTATTGCCTGTCATGCCGGAAGGATTCCTTTAGCTGCATTCCATTGGTCGAGAATCATACAGACTGCTGCGTTTCTTAGAATCGAATTGTGTGATGAATTGAATACATTTGAAAAATTCATTGCAATCTGTCTTAATGCAGGTGCCGGGTGTGATGACAGTCGAATCCGTTTGGATATCTATCGCAGTGGCGGTGGACGGTATCTGCCTGAGACGAA
>CAZGKN010000241.1:0-1791 GCA_964525915.1 uncultured Saprospiraceae bacterium
TAACCCGGTACAAGCGAAGCACAGTGCCGGGTAAGCTAACATAAAAAAAGGAACTCCGTAGGTGTTCAATTTTCTGCCCAAAACCAACCTTCTTCATCGAGAATATTATGCCCGAGAAAAAGTCTTGTCATTTCATCATTAAAATTTTCTTTTTTATGATGATTCCTTTGATTTATTGTTCCTTACGCTCATAAGGTTTTTCTTGTGACGCAGTATAATTTAACTTTGTGCATTTTATTTTACACATCAGCTTTATTGTGCAGCCATGAACTGTATATCGATGTTTTTAGAGATTAGGGAGAGTGTTGATAATTGAATATTCACATTTGCCTACCTTTGCAGGAAAATACAAAATTTCTTGCGTACAAAAACATTACTGCCCAAGAAAGTAAGTGTCGTGACACTTGGTTGTTCAAAGAATCTGGTGGATTCTGAGGATCTGATTACCCAACTCAAAGGCAATCAGTTTGATGTGCAGCATGATGACTGGGACGAACAGACGCCCACCGTGATCATCAATACCTGCGGCTTCATCGATGTAGCCAAGGAAGAATCGATTAATACCATCCTGCACTATGCTACGCTGAAGAATCAAGGTAGATTGGAGAAACTATACGTCACCGGTTGCCTGTCTCAGCGATACAAAGACAATCTGGAAGAGGAAATCCCGGAGGTAGATGCTTATTTTGGCACGCTTGAGATGCCGGGATTATTACATCGGTTGGAAGCTACCTATATGTCAGAGTTGGTTGGTGAGCGGGTGATCACCACACCGGGGCATTATGCTTATATTAAGATAGCAGAAGGGTGCAACCGTACCTGTGCTTTCTGTGCTATACCATTGATGCGGGGCAAGCATGTATCTAAACCTATAGAAGCCATCGTAAAAGAGGCAAGAGCACAAGCTGCCATGGGTGTAAAAGAACTGATTCTCATCTCACAGGAGCTTACTTATTATGGCTTAGACATATACAAGAAGCGGGCTTTAGGTGATTTACTTATACAATTACAGGAAATTGAAGGTATTGAATGGATCCGATTACAATACCTGTATCCATCTAAATTTCCGGAGGAAATACTGGATGTCATACCTACACTGAGTAAAGTGTGCCGATATATTGATATTCCTTTACAACATGCGTCGGACCGGATGTTGCTCGCCATGCGGCGACAGATAGATAAGACGACATCAACTGCCTTATTGCATCAGATCAGAGCAAAAATCCCGGGTGTGGCTCTGCGAACCACTTTTATCGTGGGATTCCCCGGTGAGACAGAGGAAGATTTTCAGGAATTAGTGGATTTTGTAAAAGAGATCCGTTTCGATCGCTTTGGTGTTTTTCAGTATTCACATGAGGAAGACACTGCGGCTTATGCACTGGAAGATGATGTCCCGCCTGAAGTAAAACAAGAACGCGCTGCCCGTCTGATGGCAGTACAACAGGAGATCAGCCGGGAAATAAACGAGGCCAAAATAGGCTCAGTGCTGAAAGTGTTGATTGACAGGAAAGAAGGTGGCTTTTATTACGGACGTACCGAGTATGACTCGGTAGAGGTGGACAATGAAGTCATTATATCTGCGGATGAAAACTATTGTGCTGTAGGTGGATTCGCTCAGGTCGAGATCATCGATGCGATGGAATACGACCTGATAGGTAGGGTGGTGGGAAACTAAAATTCAATTATGAATGGTTCAATTACGAATGAGGAATTGAAGATCAATAATGTTATCATTCACAGATCGAAACAGATGTTTCAGAAGGTCAATGCTCAATCAGAGCATGTCCCCCG
>CAZGKN010000242.1:0-1781 GCA_964525915.1 uncultured Saprospiraceae bacterium
AGGAGAGCTGCCACCATCAGATCCACAGTATATCTTACCGTCAGGGCCAGGCTGAAGGGTATAATAAGACGTACGGCAATGAAGCTTACAAGGCCAGACTAAACCATCCCATACCGATATTGTATCCCGATTAGTCAATGTGTCTGAATCCCATAGATCAAATTGATACAAGTGATGTATATCACACATATATAAAAACCGTCCGTTTGGTGAAAACGGAGCATTAAAACTGTGAGCACCGAACATTGACTTTGGATGATGTACGATAACAGGATCGCTTAATGTACCGGTAATTCTGTCAAAATCAAATAACCAGGAATCTCCTTCCGTTGCAGCTGCAGTATATTGAAAAAATTTACTTCCGTCAGGAGAAAATGTGGGCCTACTTTGATGGTTTGTTGAAAGGAGAGGGAATTTTTGAGTTTTTTGCAGCTTGATCTCATCCGGGCTTATCAGATAAACAAAATACTCATGCAGTCCACTATTATGTGCTACTAACCACCAGTCACGCCCGTTTGCATGTCTTGTTATATCATAGAAGACATTCTTCTGTTTGCCACTGTCATGTACAAGTTTATTCTTATTCACCACTGTCCATACACCATCTTTTTTCTCAATTTCTGTATATAATATATATCTGTAACTAACAATATTGCCTTCATCCGAAGCTGTTGAATGCAATAAAAAAATCCTGTTATGAGAAAAAAATGGTACAAAGCGTGTGCCTCTGTATAGCGGATACCCCTTTTCCCCCTTTCCACAAAATGGTACCCAAAAATTGTTCCCTCCGTCAACATAGTAATTAATAGAATCGCCGTTGGGAAGGATATTGCCTGTAGCATCAAAAACAGCACACCCGTTTGTGTACATCAGAAGCATACCACTTGAATCGCAAAGAGAATTGCATTCATTATACATATTGGTCATAGTCTCATAACTTTTTATTAGTTTGAAACTGTCATTTTTAAAATCTATAATAAAATTATTATTGGCAGTATCCAGTTCCGCCGGTAATACTTCCGGTTTCTTACCCATTAACCAGGCGTAGTCATAATTCTGGCAAAACCCGGGTACACCCATAAACAATACTACCATAGAAGCTATGATTGCTGATTGTATAGCTTTTCCTATTGATGTTTTCATAATATTTATTTTATTGTTGGATGATTAATTTTTTAGCAAAATATTGCTCGCCAGTTTTCCATATAATTATGTAGAAACCATTCGGAATATTCGCAATATCTATTTTGCCTTGCTGATCCGGAGCTTTTTTATAAAAAACAATATCTCCCGTCAAATTCTGTATCAATAATTCTGATTCTTTGTAATCAACACCTTTTAAATGATAATTTAAAATCTGTGCTGCCGGGTTATTAAAAGTAAGCTCTGCAGAAGATTCTGCCTTATCCTGTGATTGAATTTCTTCAGACCGAGGCTCAATATAGCAATCATCATCAAATATTGGTTCTAATCCCAATATCTGAAGTAGATGCCGAGCATCAAGCACAGCTCTTCCTCCAGTACCGTAACATTGTTCAGCCACATAGTACAAACTGTCTGTGTCATTTTGCGACAGACTAAATTCCGTATCGTTCAAGTGATCTGTTATAATACCATATACTATCGAAAAGTTTCGTTCTATCTGATTCATATTGCTCATGGATGCCCTGATACTTTGCATATCACCCTGTGCAGTTGCAAAAGCCAGCTGCATATCATCTGCTAAAGCCTGACTTTCATTCAACATTGAATCTAAAATTGCTATCTGAGTGTTCAGATTC
>CAZGKN010000243.1:0-1762 GCA_964525915.1 uncultured Saprospiraceae bacterium
GCTGTGCGTTTTCGTATTCGCGGATATGATAATGATATGTTCAGCACATTTATGAATGGTATTCCCATGGATAATCTTGATAATGGATTTACGCCATTCGGCCTTTGGGGCGGATTGAATGATGTAATGCGTAATCGTGATGCATCGTGGGGGCTGAAAACAAATACATATACGTTTGGTGATATTGGGGGTAATACCAGCATAGATTCCCGTGCCAGCAAAGAAAGAGCACAAACCAGTTTTAGCTATGCTGCTTCTAATCGTAATTATAATAATCGATTGATGATTACCCATTCTACAGGAATGAGTAAAAAAGGCTGGGCATTTTCTTTTAGTGGCAGCCGTCGCTGGGCCGATGAGGGTTATGTACCCGGCACTTATTATAATGGATGGGGATATTTTCTTGCTGCTGATAAACGCATAAGTCAAAATCATTTACTCTCTTTAGCTGTGTTTGGTGCACCCACCGAAAATGGAAGACAGGGTGCTTCGGTAAAAGAAATGCTTGATTTGGCGGGCACACATTATTACAATCCTAACTGGGGTTATCAAAACGGTAAAAAAAGAAATGCAAGTGTGGGAAGAACACATCAGCCTGTGGCCATCCTTACACATGATTTCAGAATTAATAATCATACTACATTAACAACGGCTGTTGGTTATTCAATAGGTGATAGAAGCATTACTGCACTTGACTGGTACAATGCAGCCGATCCACGTCCGGATTATTATCGCTATCTACCCAGCTATACTACTACATGGGCAAGCACACCCGATCCTGTACAGGGACAAATGCTTTATGATTTAATGAAGAGAGACATTAACACCCGCCAGATAAACTGGCAAAGGTTGTATGATGCCAACCGTGCCAGTTTTGAAAATATAAATGACGCAAACGGCATTGTAGGAAATACAGTAAGCGGTCGCCGTTCTCATTATATCATTGAAGAAAGAATTATCAATACTACAAGATTTAATGCCAATTCTGTTATCAATACAAAATTCGGCAGTCATATTGATTTCACCGGCGGTGCATCTTTTCAACAACAGAATAATCACTACTATAAAAAAGTTGACGATTTATTGGGTGGCGAGTTTTATGTAAACGTAAACCAGTTTGCCGAAAGAGATTTTCCTGCTGATAATATATCCAATCAATACGATTTGGATCATCCCAACAGAATACTAAAAGTGGGAGATAAGTTTGGGTATGATTATAATATTAATATTTCAAAAGTGGCAGCATGGGCACAGGGCGTATTCAAATATAATAAGGTTGACTTCTTCTTGGCGGGTAATGTATCTCAAACAGCATTTTACAGAAAAGGTAATACAAGAGTAGGATTGTTTCCCAATAATTCATTAGGAAAAGGAACTGAAAATAGTTTCTTTGATTTTGCAGTAAAAGGTGGTGTTACCTATAAAATTGATGGTAGAAATTATGTATTTGCAAATGGTGCTTATCTTACAAGGGCTCCATATTTTGAAAACGTATATATTTCACCACGTACCCGCAACAGTCAGCAGGATAATGTAGAAAGCGAAACAATACAAACAGTGGAAGCGGGATATGTAATGAATGCTCCAAATTTGAAAATACGATTGAGTGGATATTATACACGATTTATGGATGGGCTTGATGTAATGTCATTCTATCACGACGCTTATCAGAATTTTGTTAACTATGCCATCAATGGAATTGATAAATTACATTTTGGCGGTGAGTTTGGAGTAGAAGCAAAAATAACTCCTACACTTACTT
>CAZGKN010000244.1:0-1760 GCA_964525915.1 uncultured Saprospiraceae bacterium
GAAGAGTGTATTTCCATCTTACAGTATCTCCGGGCGAAAAAGTACCACTGGTCTGGTTGCTATCACCCTGGTCCCATATCCAGGAGGTTGCACCAATGGTGCTGTCAATAACCCTGACTTCATAAGGTACACAACCGGCAGTATCCAGCAGGCTGAAATCGGGAACGGGACCATGAATTTGTATATATTTTATTTTTAATACAGTATCTACACAACCAATAAATGATTTTACTTTCAGGGATACATTGAAAATACCGTTGGAGGTATAAACATGAGCCGGATCTTTTTTATAGCTGATACTTTGTAATCCTTTATTGTCTCCGAAATCCCATTCCCAGGAATCCATGGCCTCTGCCAGTACGGAGTCCTGGATATTGCCGGAAGAGTCAAAAATGTAATAATACGAGTTTTTCAGTTTTGATTTGTCCAGAAATCTGACAATCTGAGGAGCGCAATCAAAAGGGCTGTTGAGTGTGTCAAAATCAGCCACTAATCCGGAGACAAGGATATAACCATGTCGTTTAACCAGTATGGTATCGTTACAGATGGTGTCAATGAGTCTTAAGCATACGGAATATTGACCGGGTTTATTGTATGAATAGGTGGGATTCAATACATTCGAACTATCAAAAAGGCCATCATCATTAAAATCATATTCGACCAGGAAGCGCCCCTTACCCGGAATATTTGGAAATATCGTAAAGAACCTGACCGGGGTTCCCGTGCAGACTGTACTGTCTGAAGTTGTAAAACGGAAAACACCTCCTTGTCCAATTATAACATTATCAGTAGAATAGCATCCATGCAGACTTTCCAGGAATGATACAATACTGTATTTCTTTGTGGGGCTTAATTTGACCTGAGGGTGAAAAACAAAATTTTTATCAATCAGAAATATGGTGTCATTCAGTATCAGCATTTTTTTCAGGGAATCATCAGAAATAAGATCTAAAGGCTCACCCTGGCAAGAGTATGAGGGATGATAAATACAACTGTAATATACTTTTTTCCCTGAAGAAGACAGGTAGTATTTTGTGCTGTCGCAGTATTCATAGACTGTATCCACGTATTTGTCACATGAGTCGGAAAAAATGAGTTTATTATTGTCGTAAATTCTGATTATCCACTGTTTGAGTGGGGAGATATTGAATCGGGCGAGGGATATTTCCATGTTTTTGCTCAGGCAAAAACTCAGGCTGTCAATTTTCAAAGCAGGATTGGGCAGGGTGTCAATATATTTATAATGATGGTACCAGTGTGTGTGATAGCATTCACCGTTTTTAATGCGCAGGCCTACCGTTTTACACCCCATGGTTTCATAACGATAATAATAACCTGAATTCATGTACTTTGTAAAGAGGCTGTCCCTGCTTATCCATTTACATTTAGTCGTATTTCTGGTGAATGTGTCTGGTTTGGAATCATGGTTTGTGTCTTCAATCACAACATCGACACAGATTTTACAATCCCTGGCAGAATCAAACACCACCCAGTAATTTTCAGGACTGCAAGATGGAATTATTTCGCTGATATCTGGAAATTGATCGGCTTGTGTACATGGGTTGCCATTTACCATAAAACCTCTCCTTGGTGAAGCAAAAGGCTTTATTTTCTGAAGATTATAATTCAGAAATCGATATGCAGAAGTATCCCAGGCGGCGAAAGGTATTTCATTAACAATTGGAATGATAATAGTTGATTTACAATTGGTTATGGTGTCTAATGCGGTAAGTGAGGCCATGGAGCATCTGGCTTTTTTA
>CAZGKN010000245.1:0-1686 GCA_964525915.1 uncultured Saprospiraceae bacterium
GATGTGTTCCAGTGGGCCGCCTTGCATACCGGGGAATACACCACTATTTAGAATAGCCGACATCTGAATAGGTTTACCTTTTGCATTAGTTCTTCCGAATGGATTGTCAAAATCCTTGCCCATAATTATAATTCCACCTCTGGGACCCCGTAGCGTTTTATGTGTAGTACTGGTGATAATATGACAATGAGGAACTGGATTGTTTAACTTGCCAGCAGCGATTAATCCGGCGGGATGGGCGATGTCAGCCATGAGAATTGCGCCTACTTTATCAGCAATTGCCCGGAACCGCTCGAAATCCCAGTCTCTGCTATATGCAGAAGCACCGGCAATGATTAACTTTGGTTTTTCTTCCAAAGCAATTCTCTCCACTGAATCCATATTAATCCTTCCTGTCTCTTTCTCTACTCCGTAAAAAACCGGGTTATATACTTTCCCAGAGTAATTGACTGACGATCCATGGGTTAAATGTCCGCCATGTGACAAATCAAAACCTAAAATCTTATCACCTGGTTTCAGACAAGCCAGATAGACGGAAGTGTTAGCCTGTGAGCCACTATGGGGCTGCACATTCGCATATTCTACACCGAAAAGCTCTTTTAAACGATCAATAGCCAATTGCTCAACCTCATCGACTACTTCACATCCACCATAATAGCGCTTTCCCGGATAACCTTCTGCATATTTATTGGTTAATACTGTTCCCATTGTCCGGATTACTTCAGCTGATGCGAAATTTTCTGATGCTATCAATTCAATTCCATTTCTCTGACGTAATAATTCTTTGTGAACCAGTTCACTTATCGCTGTATCCATGTTTCAATTTTGTGTAAATTTAAGATTCCGATAATGATTTTCACAAAATTCACTGATCCTTTGGAAAAAATCCCATTCTCCAGGGTTTAAACTTGTGGTTGATTAATGTAAAGTGCTGTTTTGCAGTATAATTTTTGTTTATAAATACAAGCCCAATTGAATATAAATCAATACTCATTATCGTCTGATGGTCTGATTTAATTTCCTGCCAGGCCTTCGTCATCCCCGGTGACCAATACAGATCGTCGTAAATGAGGACAATTGGAGCGAACGAATAATGCTTTAGAAAAAACCGATGATAAGTCATTGTAGCTTCGTACGTATGATTGCCATCAATGTAAATCAAATCTGGCCTGAAATTTTGATCAGTCAAACTGAGTATTACTTCCATGAAATCCCCTACTCTGCTGTCAATAACTTTTATCTGAAGCTCATCAAACATTTGTCTTGCTAATTCAGCAATATGCGGATTGCCTTCTACTGTAGTTAATTTCTCAACGGATGGGTGCGTAAGTGCTAATGCAGAAAAACCAAGCGATGTACCTAATTCGAGAACCCTTTTACTTTTAAAATGAGATGAGATTTGATGTAATAGCGCTAATTTTTGATTTGGTGATACAGCATTTCGCAAGATACTTCTGAGATTGATTGTTTTTTGGTTTTGTGTAATGGATGAACCCGCTCCCTTGTCAATATTTTCAATGCTTAGATTTAGATTATATAACTTATTTTTGTAATATGATATATTTGTTGCAGTAGATTTATCTAATGGTCTATACAAATCATTCAGTAATGCAAATACCGCAGGTGAATGGACATCATATCTCGTAGTTGCGCGAAAGTAATATTTTAAGAAGTTTTTAATACGAT
>CAZGKN010000246.1:0-1663 GCA_964525915.1 uncultured Saprospiraceae bacterium
TATTTCTTCTGAACTAATGGGTTGACCAGATTTAATTCTGGACAATAACTCTGTCAAAACGTCCACCTTGGTTTTATCATCCAGTAATTTATTAACTACAATCACTTTCTTCTCTTTTACCAGACAAAAATTCGACTGAAAAGTACCCTTCCCCAGTATAATCTTATATCCCAACAGAAGCGCTTCCTGCTCGAGTTTCTTTAATGAACTTTGTTTGCTCACTTCTTAACTTAACAATTTAGTGCACCAAATATAAAAAGATTACTTTTGTATATCCGAAGACACATTAAAGTATTTCTAATATAATTGGACAGACATTGAAATTTTTAATAAATACTATCTTACTAATTTCCTTAATTCATTTCTGTAATTACGTTGACGCACAGGGATTTACCGGTGGTGTCATTGCTGGCATGAATGCATCTCAGATCAATGGAGATGAATCGTATGGCTACAATAAAGTAGGTGCCTTAGCGGGCATCAGAGCCGGTTATCGTTTTCCGGGCCGTGTCACACTCGAAATGGAATTATTGTACGATCAAAAAGGTAGTAAAGTGGGTCGTCGGTTCATTGACCAGGCAGGGAAATGGAAAATAGCACTGGATTATATTGAAATTCCGGTATTCATCGGACTGAGGGATTGGCAGGCCAAAGATCAATCGTTCTATCACATGAACTTTTACGGTGGGTTGGCTTATGGATACTTAATCAACAGTGAAATAACTAATTTGAAGTATAAATTCATTGAAAATGATCTGAGGACAAGCGATCTGAGTTTCTTATTAGGCGCAACTTATTTCATCAATAAACATTTGGGTATTACCGGGCGATATCAAAGATCAATCACTAAACTATGGAAGACAGATGTTGTTTCTTCGGAACACTCTAATTATATGCTGGGTTACCAACTTTCGCTGGCAGCAATGTATATGTTTTAAATGAAAAAAGCAGTAATTGATATTGGCACGAATACTTTCCACCTTATCATTGCTGAAATATCTGACAACAGGATAAACAGAATTATTTTCCGCGAAAGCCGATACATCCGGATCGCTAAAGATGGGTACAACCCAATCAGCGAGGCCTCTATACAGCGCGGCCTGGAATGTCTGACGGATTATATGGTACTAATTGAAGCACATGAGTCACCACCGGTAGAGATTATTGCAACACAGGCACTCAGAAGTGCTTCAAATCAAACCGACATATTACAGCGAATGCAGGAGGTTACCGGCATTACTGTAACTATTATCTCCGGAGAACAAGAAGCTAAATTGGTTTATAATGGCTGTCTGGCTGCAATACCTACATTGTCAAATGATTTTCTGATTATTGATATAGGTGGCGGGAGTGTGGAGTTTATCTTAGCAAATAATACAGGTATTCAATTTCTGAGTAGTATAAAAATCGGTGTTCAATACCTGTATTCAATGTTTAATCCTTCAGATCCTATTACGGATGCTGACATTCAGGCTATTTATCAATATATCGAAAGTCAATCTCCCCATCTGCAATCTTTCCTGGACCAACATAAGCCAAAGGTAATAATCGGGACTTCCGGTTCATTTGAGATATTGGCCAATCTGTTAAATACAGAGTTCATAAATAATAAATATGCAAACATCCCGATAAATGATTTCTATCACTGTTTTCATCAGATGAT
>CAZGKN010000247.1:0-1627 GCA_964525915.1 uncultured Saprospiraceae bacterium
AGTGAACTATTGTCGGTTCGAGGTACTTATTTTGCGAGATGATTATGCCTCACGCTCGAATACATCTGGTTGGTACCCTTGGAGTAATCCAATAAATATCAGTACAATAAACGTTGGATCATTTTAATTTCATCAAATTTTAATACCTCCGTTTTTGGAATCAGTCAGTCTGGAGGAAAGTCAGACTGACTGATTCTTTGCCATTTTTTGATAATGACTTATCTTTGATAGAGAATTTTATTGCTTATCTAGTTCTCCTTTAATGCTATCGTACAAAAATATATTTAAATTTTGTTTGTTTGCAATTCTACCCGTTTATACTTATTCACAGGGTGAAATGAACAATTGGCATTTTGGAGTCAATGCAGGTATCACATTTAATTATGGCGCACCTGTTGCTCTGCCATATTATCCATTAATGTGTAATCCAGGAGGGTTAACCTCAAGTGTATCTGATTCGCTTGGAAACTTTCTTTTTTATTCAAATGGATGGGCAGTATACAATAAAAATTATAGTTTAATGCCCAACGGATGGGGATTGAACGGTCAGGGCTCACGTCAACCAGCCATTGCATTTCAAATGATTGGAGAGAAGAATAAGTATTATTTATTCACAGTCACCACTGGCACATGGACCGGTAGCTTTGATATTGGTTTAAGATATTCAATTGTGGACATGACTCTTAATGGCGGTTTAGGCGACATTGTTTCAGGAATGAAAAATTTATCCTTACCACTTGGAGATAGCGTTATTGTTCAACTGACAGCTGTCAGGCATCATAATAATCGGGATGTTTGGGTGATTGTTAGAAGGCATGGTACTAATTGCAAATATTTAGCATACCTGGTGACGAAAAATGGGATTGGCTATCCTGTAATTAGTAATACAGCACTAGCTGGAAATTCAGGTTTCGGAGATGGTCATTTAAGGGTTTCAAGGGACGGGTCTAAATTTGTTTGTTCATCCTCCTATACAGAATTTTGCAATTTTAATGATGAAACGGGAGAAATTTCTTCACTATTTATTTTTACCCCATCACCAATTAATTCCGGGAGTTTTGGAGCTGAATTTTCCATAGATTCAAAATATTTATATCTGTCAGAATATTTCGACAATCAAATTAATCCTCATTTTTTATTTCAATATGATGCAAGCAAGGTTGATTCATTGCAGTTTTTGCAGAGTCAGGTAATTATAGGTTCATCTGCTGGTAGTTCAATGCAGATGGGCCCTGATGGCAAAATTTATATTGATAGTTATAATGGGTCAGATTCTCTTTCAGTGATAAATCATCCATCCTCACAAGGTGTTTCTTGCAACTTTCAATTAAACGCAATTCCTTTGCTTGGAAACTTAAATAATGGATGTCTTTCTCAATTTGTCCAGCGATATAAAGCCTATCTTCATTTTTCGGGAATTTGTCAAAACGATTCCATCCATTTCTCTGGTGACATTTGGCCGCCTGGAGATACGATACGCTGGGACTTCGGCGATCCTGCATCAGGGGTGGCCAATGTATCCTATCTGCCAACACCCTCACATCTTTTTACTGCTCCCGGCAATTATACCGTGGAGCTTTATGTGCGTCATAATTACAACCGCACTGATACGACCTGGAGAACCATC
>CAZGKN010000248.1:0-1624 GCA_964525915.1 uncultured Saprospiraceae bacterium
CCTGATGGAGCCATTTGGATATTGTATTTTCAAAGTCAACAAACTGGTGTCATTCAAAATCATCCATTTGGATTCATCTTTTAATTTAACCAGGATATCCGGCTTAGATGAAACAATATCATTATTTAAAATATGAACTCCGTCAAATGTTACGTCCATGAGCGGATTCAAGCTATCGGGCTTTACATAAAAATTCCTGAATGCAAAATTATTAAAATGGTACTGCTCCGGCTGATCATTATCGGGATTCACCTCCACATAAAGTGTGTTTGGCCCCGGTAATTGCGAAGTATTAATGAAACCTCCGGCCTGTATTGTATCTCCAACAGGTAAGGGCCTCCGTCTTGGGACAGGAATAATATTCGGTATGTTATTTTTGTCGGTAACAATCATCTTAATCTTCAAACTGTCAAATGCTGCATCACTGATATTTTTAAAGGCAGCTTTGAAACCCAGGGGTTCTCCTACGTCTACCGTATCTTTTGTCTGCAAAAAGAGATTAGGCGCAATAGCTCCTTCCGGTGCCGGAGAATAGGTCAGCTCCCAATATTTCAACTGGTAAGGAGTGTTCTTGACAGAGTCCTGGGTATTCAGCTTCACCTGAGCATATGGATAAATTTTTGGATCAATGGAAGAGATATCAAAATTCAGCTGAGAGATATCAATTCCGTTAAACAGAGTTGTTTTGCTGCCATCATTGCCAATACCGATCACATCCAGGGTAGCTACATCTCCCGGTAATGCATCTGCGGTCCCATTCCATTTTAAATTTTTCCAGGCTTTTGCCGGGCCAAATACAGGAGAAGTTATATAGCCAATTGAATCCGGAGTTATGCAGGCAACAGACAATGTGGTATTGTCATAGGTACCGTCACTTAAAACCCATTGAGGCGTAAATGATGGATCATTCTTTTTATATACTAAAGCAAATTGCCGGGGCCGGCTAAACGAATCAATAGCTGAGAACCCAGCATCTTTTAAGAACTGATATAAACTCTGACCGGGACCGTGAATTAATTCATCTGCCTTCCAGTCTGAAGCATATTTTAACATGGAAGCAAATGAGGGGAAACTTACGGGATCTAAAAGAAAACTCCTGACCACAACATAAGAGCCATCCGGGATTGTATCATGCATAAAGTTCATAGCTCTTTTTCTGCTGGTGACAGAATCCCATCTAAATTCGAAATTATTTTGCCGGCCGCCGGAACAGTTGTTCGCTGCACTTCCATATAACCCATGACCAATCGGTGCTATATTATCAAGCGTTGTATTCTCCCAGGGTTTAAATGTAATGGGGTCAAACACATTAAAAACAAGTGACTGGAAATAGCAGGTATTGTGTATCGCCGTATTCCCATTCACAATTACAGTAAATGCAGATTCCTGGTTTGAGCTTGTCACCCAGGATCCAACTCTTAAGAACAGGTTATTTAAAATCGGGCCAAATTTCCATTTTCGGTTTGCGGTATCGAGCACCATTCTATCATGGGTAGATTTGAGATGCTGATTATAATGAGCCTGGCTAAATCCAAAATCCCCATTGCTGATATATTGAAATGAAGAACCGTTCCAGTTTTTCTGGCTACGGCGACCCCCGAGATCTACACGCCAGTAATAAACA
>CAZGKN010000249.1:0-1612 GCA_964525915.1 uncultured Saprospiraceae bacterium
TCAGTAAATAACATAATAAAGGCATCAGCATCTACGAGGATCTCCCCCATTTCGATGCCCGGCAATTCTTCAATTGCACCAAGAAGGCAGGTACCTTTATTTAATTCATTTACTTTTCCCCGGGTGATAAAAAACGGTGGGACATGTCCGGCATTAATGTATTGCAGCATCCGTGTCTTCCGATTATACTCTCCGACGAAAAAAGTAACCGTCATCTCGAGTTTGGTGGTCTGAATCACTGATTTATTCATGATCTCCACGAGATTCTGCAGTGTCAGTTTACTATTCAGGACATGTCTGACTATCCCCTGGAAATTAGACATCACCAACGCGGCAGCAATACCCATCCCGGATACATCAGCTACACAGAAAGCGGTTCGGTTATTGTCCAGTTTGAAACAATCAATATAATCACCACCGACCTTGTGCAGAGGTCTGTAGAGCGCAGAGACCTTAAAATGATCCTGTGTAGGCCATTCAGAGGGGATAATACGCTTCTGGACTTCTGAAGCCAGATCTATCTGATTGCGATAGCGTTCCCGCTCTAATCGCCTGATCATCAGCCGGTGATTATCTATCGCCGTGGCAACCAGGTTAGTAATGGAAGTAACGAAAGAAAAATTATGAAAGAAATTCTCTTTCTCGCTGATATCACCGATCAGTACACAACAGATGGCTTTCTCCCGGACAAATACCGGAATAATATACTCCATATCCTGTAAATGCTTACGGTCGCGATGCTCCAGGATAGTAGGTCTTGGATATTTCACCAGCAACTTATCAATATCGGTAATTACATATTGATCACAATTAAAATGACTTCTTATAGCCCATTCTTCATCTTCCTTCAAAATAAACACCATGCGGCCGACGTGCACTTCATTGATCAGAATCTGCTTATACCGCGCCAGTAAGTCCACTTCCGGAATATTCTGGATGATCGCTTTACTGAGCTCCAATACAGTATTCACCTGTATTTCCATCTGGTACAGGTTACGCTCCAGTTCTCTCTCTCTCTCAGTTAAAGTATTTTCAGTCAATGGCATGGGCAATGTCAGATATCAGATTTTACGTCAAATATATCTCTTATCCCATTACCTACCAAGTTAAATGCCAATACTAATAACAGAAGTATCAGGACAGGGATTACAGCAAACAAGGGTTTACCACTGAGTATAAACCCATAATTCTCGCTGAGTAAGGAGCCCAATGAGGGTGCCGGTGGTTGGATACCGAAGCCCAGATAACTGAGTCCGCTCTCCAGTATGATCGCTGTTGCAAAATTTGAAGCAGCAATCACGATGAGTGGGCCGAGCATATTGGGCAGGATATGCCGGAAGATGATGCGCGCAGGGCGCATGCCCATACCTTTGACGACCTCGACATATTTCTCATTCCTTAGTGCCAATACCTGCCCTCTGACCAGTCGGGCAGCATCAACCCACATCGTCAGTCCGACGGCGATAAAAATATTTTGTAGCCCTCTGCCCATCACTAAGACTATCGCAAAAACAAGTATTAATGTAGGGATGCTCCAGAATACATTCATTATAAAATTCAATACCTGATCAACCTTACCGCCAAAATAGCCGGCAATCATACCTATCGTGGT
>CAZGKN010000250.1:0-284 GCA_964525915.1 uncultured Saprospiraceae bacterium
CACGATTAAATCCATAGTTTAACGCTTTTCTGAATCGCGGATCAGATAAAAAAGGGCTATTTTGAATTTTTTCAAGATTAAAACCTAAATATTCTGTATTCAGGTAGGGCGCTTTGTAGGCTCTCACCTTATCACTGTATTTTTTCCTGAGCAAGCCATCCCTATCAAATAATTCAAATGCCATGCTCGGATCAAAGCCATTGATATAATCCAATCCCCCTTCCAATAATTGCAAAAAAGCTGCTTTTCTATCTCCAATAAATTCAATACGAATCCCATCAAGA
>CAZGKN010000250.1:294-1568 GCA_964525915.1 uncultured Saprospiraceae bacterium
TGTTGCCCATTAATCTTTTCGAAATAATGCTCATTCCGCGCTAAAATCATCACCTGGCCTTCTATCCATCGAACAAATCGGAATGGACCTGTACCGACAGGATGTGAACGGAAATTTAACCCATATTTTTCTACCGCTTCATGAGGCACGACACTACAATATTGCATACTAAGGATTTGAAGAAAGGGCATAAAAGGTTCCTTCAAATAGATCTCAAAAGTACTGTCATTCCGTGCCACAAAAGGGAGAGAATCCCTGACCCGACCTATAAAAACCCAACTTCCCGGGCTATTTACTGTACTATCGATGATCCGTTGAAAACTATATACAAAGTCGCGGGCTACAACTCTTCTTCCCTTTCCATCATTGAAACATGGGTCATCATGAAAATATACATCATTGCGAAGCAGAAAAGTAATACGTCTTCCTCCATCGGCTATACTCCAGCTATGTGCTATGCATGGCTGCAGATGTAAACTGTCATCCAACTGTACCAGTGTGTTATACAGGTGATTTACCGCCCAGATATTCGATTGATTTCGGGCAAAAGCAGGATCCAGTGAAGTAAGTTGTTGCGGTTGGTTATATCTGAATATCTTTTTATGATTCGAATCTGTATTACTACAAGACTGAATTACTAAAATAAAAATCAGTCCAAACCAGTAAATATGCCGGCTTCTCATCAATAATGGGTTTTATTCGTGTTAAAAACCCGATGAAAAACCGCCCTGAATAGGATGATAATATGTTGTACCAATGCACTTGAAAAACCAAAATGATTTCTCAAAATATCCCACCTGTCCCGCAAAGACTTAAACCATTTTTGCTTTGACACCCCACCCATGAGATATTCAGCCAGAATCAATCCTGAATTGAGGACGCGGGGCTTTTTCGCTAAAATTTTAATTACCCAGTCAATATCTGCGCTTAGATTATCATCAATAAATGGCTCACACCAATCCCGCCGGGGTACAAAAGCCTGATGACAGACGATCATGCCACGTTTCATATCTGACAATTGGAGTTGTGTAGGCAAGTGATGCACGGTTATTTCTGATCGTGTGCCAATGTGATTCCTTTTGTCATCTACCAGCATTACCTCGCCATAGACTACATCGACATCAGAAAGATCCAATTCCTGCATTTTTTCCAGAATCGTGTTATCATACAATTGATCTCCGGCATTGAGAAACCACACAAATTCACCTTTTGCAACCTTCAGGCCTTTATTCATAGCATCATATATCCCGTGCTCTTTTTCACTGATAAATGTA
>CAZGKN010000251.1:0-559 GCA_964525915.1 uncultured Saprospiraceae bacterium
GATGGAATGGCGCTACCACCTGGCGGCCCATAAGGTTATTGCTATCGATATAGGGCATGTGTGCCAGAATCTCTACCTTGCATGCGAGGCAATCGGCGCGGGAACATGTGCTATCGCCGCCTATGATCAAGAAGCTCTGGACCAGCTACTCCGAATTGATGGAAAAGACGAATTCGTCGTTTATCTGTCACCAGTGGGCAAGGTACGAAATTTAACGTGAAAGCAGAATTGTTTCGCTGATAATTCCCTGAAAGACCGTTTCCGCAAAAACTTGTCCGCAAATATTTTTCTATCATGTAGTTCATCCGACAAATTCATCTATTCAGTGTTCTAAGACCTTTCCGGTGGTTCACTTATATCTTTCCCACAGTGTGGGCATATATCTCTTTTACCATGCTTTCTCTGAATTTCTCTGGTGAAACCAGAGGTCAGAATTCCCGCGGGTATTGCAATTATTCCAACCCCCAAAATAGCTACTATTGCACCAAAAAACTTTCCCAGGGGAGTTATCGGATAAATATCACCATAGCCAACGGTGGTTAAGGTGGCCACGCCCCAC
>CAZGKN010000251.1:569-1544 GCA_964525915.1 uncultured Saprospiraceae bacterium
GCAGAGACTCGGAATATCGCCCCATTTTTAAGATTCGGAGTAACCTAAAGAGCCGTAATGCCCTTATAATACGTAAATCATAGGGAAGTATCATGGGTAAATAAAATGGTAAAATAGCCATCAAATCCACGAGAGCAAAAGGAGTTACTGCATATCGGACTCTTCCTCCAACAGCACTCTTAAATCTGCCATCAGCAGTACAGGTCCACAGGCGTAAAAAATATTCAAGAGTAAATATTATTATAGAAAATGTTTCAAACATCTTAAATAAGATCTGGTATCGGGATGAAAAGCCTTCCACTGTTTCCATAATGGCGACAAATACGTTAAGTAAAATCAATGTTATAATGCACACATTGAACACTTTGGCGGATGCATCATCTTCTGACGTCTCATTTAAAATATTAGATATTCTGTTTTTTGTTTTTTGTATCATTTTTTTCTCTGATCATAGAAAAAAATCTAATATTTGTGCATATTTTAATGCCTTCTTACAGTTTGATTGAATGCACCGGGCGCTAAATGACATACTGTCAACATCATAAAAGACTTAAGGGTTTTTAGAACATTTTTCTTCATTCTTTTTTAAGACGCGACAGCGTTTGTTGAAAGACCAAAAAATCGGCCTTATTTGCTAATACCAGCAAAACATCACCACTTTCTATGATTATATCTCCTGATGGTATAACAAATTTACCTCCCCTACCAATAAGTATGATAAGGCATTTCTCGGGGATATCTAAGTCGCCAATCATTTTTCCCACTACTTCTGAGTCAAAAGGAACGATAACATCTATCATTTCAGCATCGAGTGCCGCCGTTTTCTCAAATTCAATGGGATAATTTGTCTGGTTAGTCAGTGGAACACTCAGCTTCAATATTTTGGAAAGGATCGGAATTGACGTTCCTTGAATAAAAACTGACATAATAACGACAAAAAATACAATATTAAAGATTGTATCTGCTTGTGGGATA
>CAZGKN010000252.1:0-1542 GCA_964525915.1 uncultured Saprospiraceae bacterium
TCAATAGCGTCCTAAACAATTAAAAAGAAAGGGATAATTTTTATCCTCAAAGATTACCTTTGAGGTGCAACTAAAAATCCCCCTTTCTTGTATGACAAATGTAACATTATTTTCTCAGATTATCTCCCAGTTGGATAGAAATTGCTTCCAAAAGCTGGTTAACAAATATCAGACAGACAAGCATGAGAAGGGCTATGATAGCTGGACTCATATGGTTGCCATGCTGTTTTGCCAGTTTGCAAAAAGCCAATCGGTGCGCGATATCAGCAATGGTCTTCGTTCAGCAACAGGGAATCTAAATCATTTAGGCATTGATAGAGCCCCATCTAAGTCATCCATCAGTTATCAGAACAAACATCGGTCATGGGAACTGTTCAGAGACTATTATTACAGGCTTTGGGAACATTTAGGACAGCAAGCAGTGTTTAAACGCACAAAATTTCGGATTAAGTCAAAAATATTTTTGCTTGATGCTACAGTCATTAGTTTATGTCTGAGCCTGTTTGACTGGGCAAAATACCGAACATCAAAAGGGGCTGTAAAAATGCACACACTACTTGATTTTGATGGCAATCTGCCTGCTTATGTAAATATTACGGAAGGTAAGACAGCCGATAATAAAGGGGCCTACGATATACCATTATTGAAAGGTAGTGTCATTGTAGCTGATCGATTTTACAATGATTTTCCTCTGCTAAATATTTGGGACAGCAGCCAGATATACTTCGTCGTTAGGCATAAGGACAATTTTCAATTTAATGTCATTCAGGAAAGAGATTTACCGGACAATCGTCATCAGCATATCTTGAAAGACGAGATAATTGAGTTGAAGAACCATATTTCTTTTGAAAAGTATCCAAAGAAACTCAGACGAGTGGCTGTGTGGGACGATCTAAACAAACAGGTCGTTGAACTTATCACCAATCAGATGACTTGGACGGCTAATACTATCGGGGAGTTATATAAAAGTCGATGGGATGTAGAGATATTTTTCAGAGATATAAAGCAGTTACTACATATAAAATCTTTCATAGGAACCTCTAAAAATGCAGTATTGATACAGATATGGACAGCTTTGATTACTATTTTGTTATTGAAAGCACTTAAGGCAACAGCAAAGTATTGCTGGCATTTATCCAATCTGGTATCGTTCATCAGACTCAATCTTTTTGTAAAAATAAATCTCCAGCATTGGCTTGACAATCCCTTTATTGACTATGATAAACCACCAGAAAAACTTGCATTGGGGATTCTCTTTGAAAAATCAGATTGACATTCATTGAATATCAATAAAATCAGCAACTTTGGATTTGACTAATTTTTATTTAGGACGCTATTGAATGCGGGTTATTTTTCACTTGTTCATTTCCTGTTGAAAATTAATCGATTAATTGTTTGGACTATTCCATAAATTTAGTAAATTCGAGTAAATTAATTACTCATTCGCCCTGTGCTTGATACCCTGATTACATCAAAAACCAGGATCAAACTCTTGCTGAAATTCTTTCTCAACAGCAAGACAACTTCATATCTCCGGGATAT
>CAZGKN010000253.1:0-1518 GCA_964525915.1 uncultured Saprospiraceae bacterium
GCAAGAAAGACCAAGAGTCGGCGAGGACATTGGTGAAATCACCGAGGAAATCGCTTCGCAAGAGGACCAAATTGCTCAGCTGCAGTCGGAAATTCAAGCGGCCAAGGCGAGCAGACAGCAGGTCGATTCCGTCAAAGGCTCCGACAACGAAGAAGAGGTTGGTTGATCCGCCCCTTGGCGCTCTCTCTGCTAATATTGGGTCAAACAGTTGACCTGAATGCTATTGCAACCAATGAAGTCGGATCAGTGTCCTACAATTGGACTCCGGAGAATTTTGTACTAGATTGTTTTGACTGTGCCTCGACGACTGTAAGACCCTATGACAACACAACATTTGCCATTCAGGTGAAAGATGAAAAAGGCTGTATCGCGGATGATACCATCAGTATCAGAGTAGATAAAATATACAAAATCTTTGCTCCAAATGTGTTTACACCCAACCATGATGGTGTAAATGACAATTTCACGGTTTTTACCAATTTTGCAGCTAAATCAATTCGACGTTTGCTGGTATTTAATCGGTGGGGGGCTTGTGTATATGAAGGACAGAATCTCACACCCAATGATGACAAATCTGGTTGGGATGGGTATTTCAAAGGTAAAAAATGTAATCCCGCAACTTATGCCTGGTATGCTGAAGTTGAATTTCTGGATGGTAAGGTCATCCCTCAAAAGGGATCAATTACTATATTAGAATGATACTTTAAAGTCCTTAAATATTTGATCAATCGTCTGTGAGGTCACAAAATGATAATTATTTCTGGAGCGCTTATAAATCTCAGCTGCTTCAGTCTTCATACCTTTTTCTAAAAGCGCTTTATACAGTGGTTCTACAAATTTTCGACGCCCTACATGTTGAAGGAAAACAGATACTTCACGAAGCACATTTCGATTTGATAAGTGGATATTGTCAATTAACCATTGGAAAAGGATCTCATAATTACCTGTAGTTGAAAAATGGTAAATAGCATCCAACCTTTGAAGCTGAGCAAGACTGGCATTGCCATCACATTTACGAAGGAAATATAACCACTGATTAAAATCCCAGGAAGGATAAGCAATTGTGGTATCCCCTTTTAATAATGGAGCATAAGCCAGATCTACATCATTGAATAATTTGTTTTGCGACGGAGGTGCATTTGTTGGTAATCCAGTACTATAAAGCCAATCATTGATTTTGATTATTGCGAGCTTATCTGCGCCAAAGAATTTATTGAGTGATTCCTGTAGAATTTCTGTTGTAACCGGTTTAAACTTTTCTGAAGTAAACCAATGGTTTAAAAATTTGTCCAGACTATCTCTGCCAAATGTATTTTCTAATAGTTTTAAAAACAGATAACCTTTTTCATAAGCGATATCGCTCATGCCATCATCGGGGTTTTGTCCGGTCAGGTCGAGTTTTAAGCGAGTAAGATTCGGATCGTCTTTGAATTCAGCCAGAGCTGTATCCAGGTCTCCTCTGCCTATCATGGCGCTCATATCCGCATAATCTTTACCCTTTATTCGCTCGATGATTCT
>CAZGKN010000254.1:0-1505 GCA_964525915.1 uncultured Saprospiraceae bacterium
GACTTTGTCTATTGGGCAATCATCCTTTCTAATCTACTGTATGGAATATTCCTGAGTTATATCTTCGTTCAGTGGGCAAGCATTTCAACTTTACAAAGAGGGATCGTTGCTGGTGCTATATTTGGATTTTTTACATGCTGTACCTTTGATTTCGGATTTTATGCAATGACCACAATGTACACTATCAAAGACATCCTAATGGATATAGTGATCAATACGATTTTTTCTGGTTTAATCGGTGGTGTTATTGGCTGGTGGCTGGGACGAGGTGCCAAAAGCTAGATTCAATTAATTTATATCTGAGGGTTTGATTTTATACTTTGATATAGGATCAAACCCTTATTTTTTCAGAGCTTCATTTCAATAGATGTACTAAATATTACTCAGCCTACAACAGATTTACCTGATCAGCGATTTAAAGATTTTAATTCTATAATACTTAGGGGCGAATTAGTCCGGATGACCCGTTCCACATTCAGGCCAGCCTGATGGGCAATCATACTAAAATCATTGATACCGCGCTCTGCACCACCATACATGACTAACATGTGCAGATCATAAAAGAGCTGCATCAATGAAAATGGTTCTTCTACCAACTGTTCTACTAAAATAATACTGCCGTTGGAATCGAGTGATTTTCTGCAATTCTCTAAAATCTGAATACACTGCGCATCATCCCAGTCATGCAAGATCGTCTTTAAAATCATACAATCAGCATTTGGCACTTTCTCAAAGAAATTTCCTTCGAGTAATTCCACCCGGTTCGGATAAGAATGGAGCAAATGATGTTGTAAGGCAGAGTCCACATCAAAAAGTATTCCACTTATTTCTGGATATTTATCCAGAATAGTCCGCAGCAGACCTCCTTGCCCACCACCGACATCACAGACCAAATCAAATTGGCTAAAGTCAAAATTATCCCCTACTACTTCTGTTACCAGGGACGTGCGTAATTTCATTTGTTCGTAGAAAGGATTGCTCTCCCTTTCTGTATGCATGATAAACTCAAAAAATGTCTGATGATACAGGTGATTAAATGCGGGCCTGCCTGTTTCCAAACAATAATAAAAATTATCCCAACTCTTCAGCCAGAAAGGAGCTGTCACATAATGCATCGCACCGGCAAAACTACCAAATGAATCTTCCAGGAAATAAATGTCTTCCTGTCTCAATTGATAGTCAACCATGTTGTATTGCACTGTTTTGTAAAATGTATGAAACCTTAATGCCCGTCGTAAAGCATTAGGATTCAGCGCATACTGATTTGATAGCTGCGCAATATCAAACACTGCACCATCTAACTCGCTGGACATCTGTGCTTGATCCAGTGCTTTCCTGACATAAGCATAGGTCATCTCACAAATCATCTCCAATCCTTTCACTTTAGCTGCATTGCTCAATCCTCTGACCTGGGAGACGCTCTTGGTTTTAAACATAGTTCAATCCGATTTTCCGTGTATTTCTATTAACTCGATCTTTAGAGTAATTGAAAGACAAATAAGTTT